>JAGROY010000413.1 GCA_020439995.1 Verrucomicrobiia bacterium | reverse complement strand
GAGCCCGAGCAATGACCATCACTAACATGCGTACAATTATCGTGACCGCCCTGTGTGTCGCTTCCCTTCCGGTGAGTCGGGCAGCGGAAGATATCGAGACGGTGGGCCGGACTGTTTTTGAAAAGTATGCTGACTCCGTAGTGACGGTTGCCTTGACCGTTGAGATACAAATGAGTCTGGGTACCCGAAATCAATCCAGCGAAGGTGCTATCGAGGTGCCTGCTACTGTGATGAGTGAGAAGGGGCTGCTCGCAGTTTCAAATTCAGCAATCGACGTTGCCGCTCAGGTCAGGCAGCAGATCGGTAGCCAGGTGCCAGCCGGAATGGAGTTCGACGTCAGCACGTCGATTAAGAGTGCGATGATCATCATGCCGGACGGTGCAGATGTCCCGGCAAAAGTGGTGCTACAGGATGCCGATCTGGATGTTGCCTTTTTGCAGGCAGACATACCAGAGGTGGTAGCCGGAGAAGATGCCCCTCCGGTAAAGTTCACCGCAGTGCCGGTGGTAGATGGTGAGAAAGCTCCAAAGCTCGAACCTCTGGAGGACATCATCGTGCTCGGGAGAACGGACAAAAGTCTGAACCGCATCACAACCGTGAACGTCGGCCAGATCGAGACGGTGATTCGGCGGCCGAGGCTGATCTACAGAGCGAATATTGCGGGGAACGGTCAGCCGGTGTTCAACGGGAATGGCGAGCTATTGGGACTGTTTCTCCGGCAGAGTTCGGGGGATGCTGCCGGAGCGGTAATTATTCGGCCAGTGCAGGATGTCCTGAAGGTTGCGAAACAAATCGAGGAAAGCGGTACTGCAAAAGAGTAGTCGATTTGATGCGCGTCACATTTATCTCCCCAGTTTTACCCTCCAAGTAGTTTGTCCACACAGCAATTCTGGTTCGACCGATTCATTGATGGCTCGCGCCCCTGGCTAAAGCGAGAGATTGTCTTCCGCGAGAGCAAATCAGCTGATGGCGAGTCAACGGGAGTCATGGTTCCCGAGGCATTGCTGAAGCAGCCTCAAGAGGGAGACAATGACCGGATCAAAAAGCTCCTGTTGGGGGACGTGAAGCAGGGCCTGCTCTACTGCCTGTTTATTTGCGTGCTGTTGTTTGTGAACATACCGGGGCTCGTCGTCGATCAGATGACGAAAATGCTCGCGATTCTCATGTTGTTCATGTTCGGGATTGCTCCCGCGATCAATGCGGGATTTCAGTTTCTGGAATACACCAAGAAGCGGACCCAGGACGAATTAGAACGCAGGCGCGTAGACGAAATTTTGTTCTACTCCTGGCTTCAGAGCCTTCCGCGCTGGCCGGGTTACGTTGCGGTGGGTTTGTTAGTGGCAGTGTTCCTTGTGCAGGTGTTCCATTCCGGAATGGTGACCTCTTTTGGCGAGTATCAAGCTGCCCTTGCACGCTCGTGGCATGCTGTTGGGCTCTATCGGATCAAGGTGACAATGGGTGACGAATGGTGGCGAATCATCACAGCAGGACTCGTGCATGGTGGGATGATTCACCTCTATTTCAACAGCAGGGCGCTTCTGTCGATTTCTACCGTCCTCATTGGAATCTGTAGGTCAAGCTGGATCGTGATCATCTTTACCCTGAGCGTCATCGCCGGATCCTTGGCAAGCATCTACGGGCCGGTTAGAGGGCCATCGGTGGGCGCTTCGGGCGGCATCATGGGGTTGCTCGGATTCCTCTTTGTCCTGACGTATTTCTACAAAGGCGGCTTGCCGCATTTCATCAAAGGATCGGTGGTCACTTCCGTGTTTCTGATCGGTATGCTCGGCTGGCTCGGGAAGGATTTCATCGACAATGCCGCCCACGCCGGAGGTTTTGTGGCAGGTGTCGTTCTGGGCGGAATCGCCGCTCCCTTCAGCGACCGCTTGCTGGGAAATGAGAAAACGCCTGCCTACATTTATCCCGTGGCCGGAGTGTGCGGAGCGGTGCTGCTTTTCGGAGTGATGAAAATTCTCCTGATATTCTTCGGAAACTGACTGTTTCCTGGCGGTAAAGAGGGGGGAACAGGGACAATTCCAGGGTTTTCAAATTCGTGACATGTGGTAGAGACTGGTCGTGTTGGTCTCGTGCTTGGCGCTCGAGACGTATTCCCATTGAAACCCTATGCCAGCAAAGACAGAGAAGAGCGCTATCAAACCCATCCGCAAATTGCTGGTGGCAAACCGCAGCGAAATCGCGATCCGTGTGATGCGCGCCGCCACGGAACTCGGAATTCGAACCGTCGCCATCTATGCGCAGGAAGACCGCTTCTGCACCCACCGATTTAAAGCAGACGAGGCCTACGAGCTGAACCCGGCGAAGGGGCCAGTGGGCGCTTATCTGGATGTCGAGGGAATCGTTGCGCTGGCCAAGGAAAAAGGAGTCGATGCGATTCACCCCGGCTACGGGTTTCTCTCAGAAAGTCCGGAACTCGCGCGTGCCTGCCAGGATGCTGGGATTCTCTTTGTCGGGCCGGAGCCAGAAGTTCTCGATCGAATGGGTGACAAAACCGAGGCCCGCAAAGTTGCTGACATAGCCAAAGTTCCGACGCTTTCGGGAACCAAGAATGCCATTTCCAGCAAGAAAACGGCACTCACTGTTGCGCGCAAGATCGGCTTTCCCCTGATCATCAAGGCTGCCTTCGGCGGTGGTGGTCGCGGAATGCGGGTGGTGCAGGAGGAGAAGGATCTGGAGCGCCTGCTTGAAGAGGCACAGACCGAGGCGAAGCGTGCCTTTGGCAATGGCGCAGTGTTTCTTGAGCGCTTTGTGCGCAAGGCGAAACACATCGAAGTCCAGATTATCGCTGACAAGCATGGAAACGTGCTGCACCTGTTTGAGCGGGACTGTTCCGTCCAGCGTCGTCACCAGAAAGTCATCGAGATGGCACCCAGCTATGGGATCGAGCAATCAGTGCTGGAGGGGCTGTACGACGCTTCGTTGAAGATCGCGAAAGCGGTGAACTACACGCACGCGGGAACAGTCGAGTTTCTGGTCGATGCGGAGTCGGGCGACTGGTTTTTCATCGAAATGAATCCGCGGATTCAGGTGGAGCATACGGTGACCGAGGA
>JAGROY010000412.1 GCA_020439995.1 Verrucomicrobiia bacterium | reverse complement strand
AATTTCTTAATTCAACGACATTGTGGTTTGACTGCGGCAGTGTCAATCGCTGCATTCTGAATCACAGAATCTGCAAAGGCAAGTGTGACGAATCTGTTACGCTTGCCGCCCTATGCCAGACTCGACGACTATAAATGCCCAGGAAGTAGCCGAATCCACAGCACCATCTCAACCAGAAGAAATACTGGAGCTGCCCAGTGAGGAACCTTCTGCTGAAGCCAGTTCCGATCCCGGCAAAGGAGCGAAATCAGGCCCTTCTGATTACGGAGATCTCGAAGAACTCCTGGAGTCGCGGGGGCTGAAGAAAGGGCTGACCAATTCGGTAACGCTGGAAATCAATTACGAGAAGGGCCTCTATCCTTATCGGGAAAAGGTAGCCGTTAGGGAATACGAACAGACGAAACTGAAGCTTCAGGCCGAGTTGCTGAAAGTACAGGCCTGGGTAAGAGACGCCGGGCAGCGAGTGGTGGCGCTATTTGAGGGACGCGATGCCGCAGGCAAAGGAGGCACGATCAAGCGCTTCATGGAACACCTCAACCCGAGGGCCGCACACGTCGTCGCCCTTGAGAAACCGTCGCAACGCGAAATGGGGCAATGGTACTTCCAACGTTACGTGAATCATCTGCCCACTGCTGGCGAGATGGTGTTCTTCGATCGCTCGTGGTACAACCGGACCGGAGTTGAAACGGTGATGGGATTTTGCACCCCCGAAGAGTACCTGGAGTTTCTCCGCCAGTGTCCGCTGCTCGAGCGAATGCTGGTCAATAGCGGCATCACATTGTTCAAGTTCTGGTTCTCCGTTAGCAGGATCGAGCAGTTGCGACGGTTTCACGCACGGAAAACCGATCCGTTGAAGCAGTGGAAACTCAGCCCGATCGATCTCGAGTCTCTCCACCGCTGGGAGGATTATACCAAAGCGAAAGAGTCGATGTTCTTCTACACGGACACCGCTGATGCACCCTGGGTCATCGTTAAGTCCGACGATAAACGCCGGGCCCGCATTGAGTGCCTGCGCTATTTCCTCAATTCCCTGGATTATCCAGACAAGGACACCGATGCAATAGGGGTGCCTGATCCGTTAATCGTGGGACGGGCTGCGGATCTTGGCTCCAGTGAAGACGAGACTCGCCCACTGTCGAAACTTGCCGATCCGACGAGCCTGTCCAAGAAAGCAAAAGAAAAGCGCAAAGGTGGTCGCGTTCCTGATGTGCCATAGGCCGATCGGAGGCAAACTTGCGACGGGTTACGTTACGTTTGGTGGGACTAACGTCCCTGCCTCCGCCACGCCTATCTTGAACTTCATCCGATATCCCGAAATGAATCCGCCGCGAAGGCGCGCTCATCGGGCAGCGTCTTCGCGGTGAATCGATGTCCCTTCCAGGTCATTAATCCGTCGCACGCACGCGGTAGTAGACATTCTCCAATGCCATCCGAGCAGCGTCATTGTCTGTGTGGCTGGTAGATGGGCCGGTGGCAATGATGCCATCGGTGAGTTCCTGCCAGTCCACCAGGTCAGTGCTGAAGTCGATGGAGTAGCTCGCGCCATTGCGGCTGTTCCAGCTGAAACCGAAGCCGTTGGTGTCGCGACTTACTTCAGAGACAACGAATGGGGCCAGATCCACACGGGTACCTGCGGCTATGACATTCTCAAGCCGGAGGCCGGTCGGGTTGTCAGCTTCGCCTCCATTGACGATGGTGAATTCAAGGGTGTTCTCACCATCGACAAAACCTTCGAGAATCTCGAACGATCCGTAGCTGCCGAATCCCGAGGTATTGGCCAGCCCGAGGGGCTCGCCGTTGAGAGCAATGTCAGAGGCGGAGTCATCTACTGCCCATTGTCCGCGAATGAAGACGGTGGCAGGATCGAATCCGGTGAGGTCGAAGGTGGCACGGTAGACGTATTCTCCTGGCAAACCATTCGTATCGTCGCGGGCACCGATCCATTTCGAAGTAGCGCTGCCCAGAAGCCATGTGCCATCAATGGGCCATGCCGAGTGATTCGCAACGATGGCATCGGTCGTCTCGCTGTCGGGATTGACTACAAGTTGCCAGTGCGGATCGACCTCGAAGTCCTCCAGTGGCTGTCGGTCATCGTCGACACCCGTGTTGAAGACGCCAGGAATCCTTGAGAGCACTGTCAGGGTGGCTGCATCGCTGGTGGCCTCGCCCTGGCCACCGGTAATGATCACATCGTAGTCGCCCGCCTGGTCCAGCTGGATGGCTGCAAGCGTTAGCGTGTCGGAGGTTGCACCTTCGATTTCGCTTCCTGCAAAGCGCCACTGGTAGGAAAGAGGCGGAATGCCGGTGGCCACCACGGTCACCTGAACATCATCATTCTCGAAAACGGTAGCGCTGCGTGGCTGGGTTACCACTTGCGTGGGAACATCCACAGCTACCGCTCCACCCCGGAAATTGTCAATGCGCAGGCCGGTCGGGCCCACAGCGTCACCAGCATTGTTGACGATGAACTCAAGCGTGTTTTCGCCCTCAACGAATCCATCCTCGATATGAAATTCAACATAGTTGCCGAAGTCACCACCATTGCCCTTCCCCGTGGCAACACCGTTGATTAGAATGTCCGAAGCGGCATTGTCCGAAGACCAGTTTCCGCTAACGAATGCCGTCTCCGGGTCAAAGCCCGTCAGATCGAAGGTGAACCGGTAGTGGTAGTCACCCGGCACTCCGTTCGTATCCGCCACTGGCCCAATCCACTTCGACGAATCAGACGGCAACAGCCAGGGACCAGCCACGATTGGCCAGATTGAAGTATCCTCGACAATGGCGTCCGCCGATTCCTCGTTGGGATTGACGACAAGGATGTAGTGTGGATCAACTTCGAAGTCCTCAATTGGCTTGCCATCATCGCCGATGCCGGTGTTGAACAGGCCAGTCAGGGCCTGGACGACAGCCAGTCGCGCCTTGTCGCTGGGAGTTGAGCCGACGCCATTGGAAACGACGACGGAGTAGTCCGCGCCATCTTCGAGAGCAACGGCGTCAATCGTCAGCTCCGCAGAGGTCGCGCCATCGATCTCGTTGTCGCCCTTGAACCACTGGTAAGTGAGAGGCGGCGAGCCATCAGCATCCACAGTGAAGGTCGCAGGCTCGCCCTGGAAAATGTTCTTCGATTCCGGCTGCTTGAGGATGCTCGGAGCTTCACCGGCCACCTCCACGGTGCCACGAAGCTCCACACGGAGGCCTGCCGGATTCGGACTGGCCGGCGCATTGTTAAAGATGAACTCGAGCACGTTTTCACCTTCTACGAACCCGGAATCGATGGTGAAGTCAGACCAGCTCGCGAAGCCGGCCCCATTTGTGATACCGAGGCTTTCGCCGTTGATGAGAATATCGATACCCGTATTGTCGACAGCCCACCGCCCGGTGATCGTCGCTTTCGCGGGATCGAATCCCGTCAGGTCGAACGTTGTGCGGTACGTATAGTCGCCCTCGGCACTGTTGCCGCTTTCGGGATTCGCTACGATCCATTTCGAGTCCGGCCCCTCTTCCAGCCATGGGCCAACGGGAAACCCGGGATTGAGCGTCACCAAGTCAGGGCCAGTGAATTCCTCATCAGGACTGACGATCATCGTGTAGTGAGGATCGACAGCCCCGGAAGCAGCCAGCAAGTTCCCATCTTCACCTACTCCGGTATTGAACAGGCCAGGGATAGGTGCACCATCCACAGCGAAGGGTAGTGAGGCAACTGCTAACGCGAGAATGAAAACAAACGGACGAATTCGATCAGAGGGTTTCATGGTATTGCGATATGGCCGCAGGTGATGCGCCTGCAATGGGGATTCGAAAGTTGAGTTTCACCGTGCATCAGCCGGTGGGCAAACGGGAATTCTGATCAGGCATTACAGTTCCTGGAGATTGTATTGTCAATCTTCTTGTCTGGAACTCCAGATCAGCTGGATCAGCTCGAGAGATCCTTCCATTCTTGCCTTGTAAGTGCTAGTGCCGATCTCGGCATCGTCCGTGGTCTCGCGTAGTCCACGGAGCCGTGTTCGAAATCTTCGCCCGTCAGGGCAACATGGGCGCAGTGACCGGCGGCAGACGTGATGGCAACCTCGGCAGAACTTGCTGACGCGTTCTACGAGCAAATCCTTAAGTTGATCCAAAAGGCCCTGAACGGTCCGAGTTTCGTCCTATTCTTGGCACAATTCAGCACCAACATGAATGCATCCTCCGATCGCTTTCTCTGCAGCTCACGAGGAAATGACGATGGTGAACTATAACGCGGATGATCAACTGCCTCCCACTGCGAGTCGATCGCGTCATGACTCTTTAATTTAACATTAGCCTTGAAATCGGAGCGCGCTGTAACAATAAACGTTGCTGAACAGCCCAAACCCACTTCCGCTGTGAAATCGAAGTTTTGAAGCCAGCTTTAACATAACCCCAGCGGTCGAAGCTCGCCGTCCGCAGGGTGGCAGGCTTTTGAACGTTGGGCGCAGGTGTGACCGTGAGCAAAACCGGAATTAACCAAATGGCAGATTGCATTTTTCCCTCCTCTTACCGCTGCGACTGCGGGCACGAGAGTCACTTTTTTGAGAACACCATCCGCGAGCTCGAGCAGAAGAGTCGGCGCAAGCCACAGCTTCTGGGAGATTCCGAGAATCCTGAGCATCACATCGAGTTTGACCATGGTCGCGCAGTTGCCATGATCTGTCCGACCCTGGGGCGTTGTCTGATTACCACCACAACATGAAAAGTGCCTGCCATTTAGCAGGAGGAACGGACAGACAATCATGCTAAACACCCGCCTACATCGATCTGAATCCTGTGCGTACCCGATTGTGTGAGAATAAATCTACAGCCAATGATGCACACGGAGATTATTCTAGAGTTGCTCGCGGAGATTGGATTGCCCGTTCACGAGCGCCCTCAACCCACCCCGGAGACTTGCTCCACCACTGATCACTCACTGGTGCTCATTCCGGCACCTTAACTTAAACGTTCCTTCAAAAGTGGCTAAACCGATCACCATCCTGCGAAAAAAATCTAGAGCTGGCGACAAGGGAGTGCCTCGCGCAACACTCGCCTTCTACGGTCCGCACGAAAAGCTTGCCACAAAAGCTGTGCTTGGAATATTCCTGACCGACGAAGACGACGCCGAGCCGATCATCCACCGTTACTTCGACGAGAACAAGGATGTGCGCTATACCATTCCCATCCAGGAAACCATTCTCGCCCGCCTCCGCGAACATGAAGTTCAATCGCTCATCATGGTAGAGCGAGTCTTTGGATGTCCTCACGAGGAAGGCATTGACTATCCCGAAGGAGAGAGTTGCCCCGAATGTCCGTTCTGGAAAGATCGTGATCGATTTGAAGAACGCGATTGACACCATCTCTGAGAACTGAAACTTTTCACACGGGATTCCCTCAGCGAGCCTGAGGTTTCTGTTCGTCGCCTAATGGCTTTATCCCTTCGGGCTCTGCAGTTTGGCTTCGCAAATCTAAACCTGAATCGGAGATGCGCCCGCAGTAGCGGGTGGCAGGCCTCAAAAGTCTCGGCTCAAAAGAATGATCAGTTCACCGCCTAGCGACAATGCACTCACGACTGCTTCGGCACCGATGGTGATTTATTGTGCCTTGGCGGGAGTTTGCGCATTTCTCATGTTAGTCATCTCCGTAGCTCTCTGGCCTCCCGACCGATTCAGTTTGATCGCATTTGGCATAGCGGCATCGATTTCAGTTGTCTCGGGCATCCTGGCGCGAGGCATCCGAAACGAGAGTAGATGGGCTTGGATTCCTGCGGCAGGGTTTGCAGCTGTATTTGCAACAGTATTTCCGATAGGAACGATTATTTCCTATTTCGCACTCACTGCGCTTTGGAAGTGCCGTGAATCATTCTTTCCATTCGCACCAAAGCAAGCCGAAGTCGACGCTGACCGACTTGCTGCCGCTGTGGGCTTGAAATCTGAAGAACGCGATAACCATCAACCTTAGATTTAGCGTAACCAAAGAAACCCAAGACCATGCCGAGTGGCTCCATCACCAACGCACTCATCAGATGCACTCGCCAGGATCGCGAAGCGGAAGGGTTGTTCGAGCTCAATGTCGTTGAATTAAGGATC
>JAGROY010000411.1 GCA_020439995.1 Verrucomicrobiia bacterium | reverse complement strand
CGTTTGACCGCTCCGGAACCTACCCTTTTTGTTGAACCGCTGCTGGTTTCCCATCAGCGAGGACAGCGGAATTAAGCGTCGGGTTGGGATTTGGCAAGCGTTTTTCGGTCGAGATTGCGAATTGTTTGAGGTTGTTCGAAAAATGCCCGGGAATGTCGCAATTTTGGGTGATTGCATGAGTCGGGCGAGCTCAGATGAAGTCGCTCACTCCGTGTTTGCCATCGTGAGACTCGGGTTCTAGTCTGCCCATGTTTGCTGGGGACAGATATTGCCTGCATCTTCGTTACTAGCCTCCATTCTCCCTACACTCCCTATCTTTTAGAATGACCACTGTTGCCGAATCGATTGACCTGAAGACCGAGATCCTGCGCCTGAAGAAAGAGCGCAATGCGGTGATTCTCGCCCACAATTACCAAATCGCGGAGATTCAGGAGATCGCGGACTACGTGGGGGATTCGCTGGGGCTATCGTTTATCGCCCGGGATACGAGTGCTGAGGTGATTGCGTTTTGCGGAGTGCACTTCATGGCTGAGACGGCAAAGATTTTGAACCCTCACAAGACGGTGGTGCTCCCAGACCGAGACGCGGGTTGTTCGCTTGAGGAATCGTGCCCGGCTCCTCAGTTGGAAGCTTTCCTTAGGGAGCATGCGGACAAGAACTACTACGTGATCGCCTACATCAACTGTAGCGGCGGTGTGAAGGCGCTTTGTGATGTGATCTGCACGAGCGGAAACGCGGTGAAAATTGTGGAGTCGGCACCGGAAGATCGTCCGATTCTTTTCGTGCCTGACCAGAATCTGGGTGCATGGGTGATGGAACAAACTGGCAGGAGAATGGAACTTTGGCAGGGGGCATGCTACGTCCACGTCGAATTCACGCGGGACAGCATCAGCAAGATCAAGGAAGAATATCCCGATGCTGTGGTAGTCGCCCACCCGGAATGCACGTATGCGGTACGCATGCTGGCGGATGAGGTTTGCTCGACTGAGAAGATGGTGCACTTCTGCAAGGCGACGGATAAAAAGGACATCATCATCGTGACCGAATCGGGGATGCTACACCGACTGAAGCGCGAGTGCCCGGACAAGAATTTCATTCCTGGCCCCACCGATAAGTGCAGCTGTGCAGACTGTCGGTTTATGAAAATGAATACCCTGCAGAAACTCTATGACTGCCTGGACAAACTGTCGCCGCAGGTGGAAATGCCGGAGGACATCCGGAAACGGGCAGAGGCTCCGATTCTGCGGATGCTGGAGCTCAGCAAGTGATTGATCGATACAATTCCCATGGCACAGAGCTACCAAGTATTCGCACGCAAGTATCGCCCCCGCACTTTTGATGATGTGTTAGGGCAGGATCATGTGGTGCAGACGTTGCGGAATGCGATCGAGCAGGAGCGACTGGCACATGCCTACCTGTTTGTCGGCCCCAGAGGCACTGGCAAGACATCGACGGCGCGCATTCTGTCCAAAGCGCTGAACTGTCCTGGCGGCCCGAAGGCGGACTTTGATCCCGATGACCCTATCTGTGTCGAGATCGCGGAGGGACGCAACCTTGACGTCCTGGAGATCGACGGAGCAAGCAACAACGGCGTCGATCAAGTCCGGGACTTACGTGATACGGTCAAATTTGCCCCGGCGAGCGGTAAATTCAAAATCTACTACATCGATGAGGTACATATGCTGTCGACGGCGGCATTCAACGCGCTACTCAAGACCCTGGAAGAGCCGCCGCCGCATGTGAAGTTCATCTTTGCCACGACGGAGCCAAACAAAATACTCCCAACTATCATCAGCCGTTGTCAGCGATTCGATTTGCGCCGGATTCCCGACAACGTCATCGAGAAGCACCTGCTCTTCATCGCTGAAGAAGAGGGCATCAAGCTGGATCCTCTCGCTGCCCATGCGATCGCGAAGGGCGCTGAGGGTGGCATGCGCGATGCGCAGAGCATGCTTGATCAACTGGTGGCGTTCTGCGGTGATTCGATTTCCGAGGCAGACGTCCTGCAGATATTCGGTTTTACCTCGTTCGAAACGATCGCGGCCCTGGCTGGCAATCTCTTGAATCACAACACGCCTGGCGCTCTGGAAGTGGTCTACCAGCAGAGCGAGGGAGGCAAAGATTTGATTAGACTGATGGGAGACCTGATCGGCCACTTTCGTAATCTTCTCATTGCACAGGCCGACGGCACGGCGATTGCCCGGGAACTCCCACCCGAAGTAGTGGAAACGGTCAAGCAACAGGCGGCCGCGGTGTCCACTGACAGGCTCTTGAAGCTCATCGATCATTTCGCGGAGGCCGACAGCAGGATGAAGTGGGCTCCGAACAAGCAGCTGCACTTTGAAATAGGCGTTATCAAGGCGGTGCAGACCCTGCAGGAAACAACGCTCAGCGATGTGATCCGCATCCTGGCAGGTGCCACGGAAGGCATCAGCCTCGATCTCGCCGGCGGAACTGTCAGTGCCCCGGTGCCTGCGCTTGCGGCAGCACCGGTGCCCACTGCTGGAATCGCCACGATGGCATCGGCTGCATCGATCGAGCCAGCAAAGACACAGAAACCCGCTCCTGCTCCAGAAGCAAAGCCAGCCGAAGCAGAGCCCAATCCTGTGGTGCCAGCAAAGCCGGAGCCCCCTGTCGTGGCGGAAATTCCCCCTGTTGCTCCCCCGCCCTCTTCAGCCGAACGGGTTCCTGAACCTGCGCCACCTGAAAAGGCAGTGACCACTCCTGCCGAAACAGGCACCGATGACTCTCTCGCTGCGAGCAAAGGGATATTCTCCGACTTGCGCGATTCGATGAAAAAGATCGCCGCAGAGCCTGCTCCCAAGGTTGAACGAAAATCCAAAGCCTCTAAAACCTCCAAAGCAGAGACTGACATTCCTACGATCGAGCCAGTATCCAACGCTGGCGATGGCGCGGCGCTCTGGCAGAGGACGATCGAAGTGCTCGCGGAACAGAAGCCGCTGCAAGTCGCCTGGGCAAAGGAAGGGGCTTTCCTGGCGCTCAAGGGCGACTCGCTGGTCGTCGGATTCTCCGAGGAGAACGCGGGCCATCAGGAGCAGCTTGAACGCAGCACCGTGCGCAGATCCATTGAAACCATTCTTTCCGCCGCTGCGGGACGTCCGATGTCGATCCAGTATGAAGTGCACGCTACGATTGATGCGCCGAAGCCCGTACTTCCTGAAATCCTCACCGAGTTGGATCAAGACAAATCGAGCGATACCAGTGCTGCGGAATCGGCAGTGCCGACGGAGATTGACGAGAGTTTTTACGATGATCCGGCGATCAAGGCTGCGCTCAAGATTTTCAACGCCAAGATCAAGGGTAGAGGGTAGCCCTAGCCGACTTTCTATTTTTTCCGTGCCATCATCGGCTGGAAAAAGTATGAAATGTTCATGATTCAGCATCCATCACTCTTTTCGCTGTCGCGCCTGGCAGCGCTGAACTACTGCATTTTTGCTGCTGTCCAGCTCACCATTGGATTCGTAAGCCCGGCAAGCGCCGACGACTGGCCGCAGTGGCTGGGGCCAAACAGGGATAGCATTTGGGCAGAGGGCGGCATTATCGACAAGTTCCCCGAAGATCTAAAATCGATCGAACTCTGGCGAAAGCCGATCGGTTATGGCTATGCTGGGCCCGCCGTCGGAGACGGACGGGTATTCGTGATGGACTACCAGAAGTCCGGTGGAACGCTTGCGAACAATCCGGGCAACCGGGACAAACTGGAAGGGCAGGAGCGAGTCCTGTGCTACGATGCTAAAACCGGGCAGGTTCTGTGGACCCACGCCTACGACCGAATTTACAGCCTGTCGTACGCCGGTGGCCCGCGATGCACACCGGCCGTCTCGGGCGACCATGTCTATGCCTTAGGAGCGGAGGGCGACCTATGGTGCCTGGCTGTGGCAGATGGCAAAGTGGTATGGCATAAGGATCTCCAAACAGAATACAAAACGCGAACAGGAATGTGGGGCTTCTGCGGTCATCCCCTTATTGATGGCGACACACTTTACTGCCTTGTCGGTGGTGAAGGCAGTGTTGCCGTAGCCTTCGACAAGATGACAGGAAAGGAAAAGTGGCGTGCGCTTTCGGCATCCGAACCTGGCTATTGCCCGCCCGTAATGATCGAGCATGAGGGCTCGAAGCAGCTTTTGATCTGGCACCCTGAAGCGCTCAATTCGCTGGACCCTGACACTGGCAGAATTCTATGGTGGATCCCGGTCAAATCCGCCTACAACATGTCGTGCGCGTCGCCGCGAAAACTGGGTGACCGTTTGTTTCTTTCGGGGATCGGCGGGCTGGCCAGGATGTTTCAGTTCAAGCCTGGCACGTCAGGGGTTGAGGAAGTGTGGACAGCCACTCCCAAGCAGGGCGTATACTGCTCGAACAGCACTCCCCTCTTTCATGACGGGACGATCTATGGTTGCGATGTCAACTCCAGCATGTTCATGGCAGTCAACGCCGGCGATGGGAAACGCCTGTGGGGCAGCTTTGCCCCTACGACTGCGAGCAAAGACCGGACGCTGCGTCACGGCACTACTTTCGCTGTAAAAAATGGAGATCGGCACTTTTTCTTCAGCGAAACCGGGGATCTAATCATCGCAAAGATCGCACCCAACGGCTACTTCGAAGCAAGCCGGACTCACATCCTTGATCCCACGAACGAAGCCTTTGGCCGCAAAGTGGTGTGGAGCCACCCAGCGTTCGCACAGCGGTGCGTCTTCGCCCGCAACGACAAAGAGATCGTCTGTATCAACCTGGCAAAGTAGAGTCGCAGTCTCCCCGCTCCCGCTATTTCACCATGCGGATGAGGAGGTCTTTTGTCTCCACGCTCGTTCCTACGGCGATCGATATTTCATTGATCGTCCCTGAAGTTGCGGCCGTCACCGTGGTGAACATTTTCATCGCTTCCAGCGTGAGCAGAGCGTCACCTTCCTTCACCTTCTGCCCGGTTTGAACAGCAATGCTGGCGACCAGTCCTGGCATGGGCGCTCCGATTTGCAACGGATCGGCGGGATCGGCTTTGGCACGTTCTTCCGTCTTCTTTGCTACTGACTTGTCAGCAACAGTGACGTGCCGCGGATAGCCATTGAGTTCGAAAATCGCCCGGCGATGCCCTTCCTCGTCGACATCCGAGACATTGAAGAGTCTGACGAACAGCGTCTTTCCTGGTTCGATATCGACGGTGATCTCTTCCTGCTCCAGTAGCCCAAAGAAAAATGCTGGACTGGGCAGCACACTCACATCTCCGTACTGATCGCGGAAAGTGGCGTAGTCCAGAAACACCTGCGGGTACATCAGGTAGCTCCAGACCTCGTTCTCAGTGGGTGCACGGCCCAGCTCTTTCTCCAGATTCGCACGCACTTCCGGCATTTTCACAGCCTTTGCCAGTTGGCCCGGGCGCTTGGTGGTTGGCTTGCGATTTCCGAGTATTGCCTTCTGCACGTCCTTGGGCCATCCCCCCATCGGCTGTCCAAGCCCGCCCATCAACATGTCAATCACCGATTCCGGCCACGACGTGTTCTTGGGCATGTTTACCACGTTCTCGGGACTGATGCCTTTTGCGATGAGGAACATCGTCATGTCTCCCACCACCTTGGAAGAGGGCGTGACCTTTACAATGTCACCAAACAGTTGATTCACCTCTGCATAGCAACGGGCGATTTCCGGCCAGCGATGACCAATGCCCATGGCGCTGGCCTGCTCCTTCAAATTTGTATACTGTCCGCCCGGCATCTCGTGCAG
>JAGROY010000410.1 GCA_020439995.1 Verrucomicrobiia bacterium | reverse complement strand
GGTATTTATTTCTTTCCGCGTGCCCTAGCTGATTGGGCTGTTATAAGAGTATTCGCAGAAAGACGGTGAAAATTACAATCAAATTAGATTTATTTTCACTTTTTTTCTGAGCGCCAGTGGAAGCAGCGAGCATTCAGCAGAACTATGAAGGTTCTTAGTTCTCGCATAGTGCGATCATTTGCTTCCTTTATTAAAGTTATGCGTGCTCTCGGCAGAATGTAGCACTGGGAGAATCGCTACTGCCTGCCTGCAACTTCCTGCGAAAACTGAGAGATCAAAGCAGCAGTCACCGCAGGCTGATCCCAGGGGACGCGGTGCCCGGCACCTTCCACGATCGTGTGCTTGGAATCATTCATCTCCTGGCATGCTTTTGCAGCAATTTCTGTAAAGCGAACGTCACGCTGTCCTGTCACCCAGAGCATCGGCAGCGATAGAACGCGTAGCTTAGGAAGCAGATCGTCCTGCCTTCCCAGTGACCATACATCAAAGGCACGAGCGATCTGCTTTTGCCAAATGATCAGTGCCTCACGATCCTCAAGATCGCTTCCGCCATCGAAGACAGATTGGGCCATCCAGTGAGTCAGAAAATCGCCCCAGTCCGCCTCTGCTTGTGCGGCCCAATATCTGTCACGCTCCAGGCGAGCATCCCGTTCACGAATATCTGGAAGCCCAGTGTGAGCGGACAGAATGACCGCACCCGAAAAGCAGTCTGGACGAGCGGTCAGTGCATGCAGCGCCAGGCGACCGCCAAGCGAATATCCGACCAGCAGGGGCCGAACTTGTTCACCCGCGATTGAATCACAGAACGACGAAACCCAAGCTTCATAGCTTGCGCATACTTCCGTCCAGAGAATCGGAGTAGTTGCTGCCTCTTTCATTGAATCCGGCAGGGCATCGAGCACGGGTGCCCAGTCGGCTCCAGTGCCGACATTGCCATGCAGAAAGATCAACGGCGCAGGCTGACCTAACATTGTTCCCACTTGTTACAGAATGATTCAGTCTGGCCGGAATCCGGTTGGATCTCGATGACGCAGGGCGACTCCTCCAGCGCCACGGGCTGCGGCCCCCTTACGCAAACATAATCCATTCCCCACATCGCCGCCCAGTGCTGGAAACCGATGCCGTGCGAGTTCTCCATCATTTCCTTCTGCGTACGCGAGACAGCTTTCAAGTTTGGCAGGCGGGAGAAAATTCGACCGCCGCCGTTGTTAAGAACCGCAATCCTTACTTTCCGGCAGCTAATCTGCTCCAGCACCCAGGGAGCGCTCAGATCATAGAGCGTAGTGAGGTCTCCGACGGCGATCCAGCATTCATCCTCATCTGCGCAAAGCCCGAGGGCCGTGGAAAGAATACCGTCGATCCCGTTCGCGCCCCGATTCGCATAGCAACGGAGACCGCGATCTGCTGTCGACGCAGCAAGATTCCACTCACGCACAGGAAGGCTGTTCCCCAGAAAAACCACAGCACCGGGCGGCACCTCCAGCGAGAGCCAGCGCACCAGGCCACATTCGCTGCGGGGAAACTCAGCCAGGATTTGCTCAAGCACCTCGCGACCGCCGTCAAACGGCTGATGCTGCGACCCAACTGCTCCATCCCAATCGACCGACCGAACCACAGTTGAAGGGCGCGCCAGCCCAGAAAACCCTGACATTGTCACTGAGAACACCGGCACGTCCGAGCGCGTTTCCAGATCGCGCCAGACACGCCAGACGGGCACATCGCCAATCCTCAGCACACTCCCTACAGCCAGCCTGGCGGCAGATCGATCCCCACCCCTCACGATGAGATGCTGCAGCTCCGGCGCTTCGCGATAGCCCGAAACGGCTTCGGCGAGGATCGGAGCACCTAGCTCTAACAAAAGACGAGTCAGTGCTCCCCGATTCCCCGGCGCATTACTGCCTAACAGAACTACCAAATGGCGAGCAGAACCAAGGAAGGCGTCTAACTCAGGTCGTGAATCCTTTCCCTGACCGATCGCTAACGGCACAGCGGGTGCCAGTGCTTCAATATCGTTGGGCGAAATCTGACAATCTTCACGGCCTGGTTCAGGCAGGCAGACATTGAGATGAGCAGGCTGCCCGAGATCCCATCCATCCAGGCAGATTTCTGCAGCTTCAACAGTCTCCACATCAACGGCGCACACAGCGTAACCCCCAAAGATTCCCGCTTGCTCGATCGCCTGCGGAGCCCCGGTTCCGCGAAAGCTCGCTGGACGATCCGCCGTTACTGCGAGCAGTGGAACATTCTGATAGAATGCTTCCACCATAGGCGGCAAAAGTTCAGCCACAGCCGTGCCGGAAGTTGTCACTACTGCGACTGGACGCTGCAGCGCTCTCGCCCTGCCCAGGGCAAAGAATCCTGCTGCCCGTTCTTCACTGAAGTGCCACACACGTACCGGACAATCATCCAACTCTGACATTGCCGCCAATGGCATCACCAGTGCTGCATTGCGGGCACCCGCACACACTACATACTCCGCCACGCCCGCCCGCGAGCACGCTGCCAACACCGCCCGCGCCAACGCATTCATGCCAGCCCGATACGCTCCTTCACCCAGGCGCGCTTGAGTTTCAATTCATCCCACTCCTTGTCTTCGACACTTTCAGAGATCACTCCGCATCCCGCTGGCAGGCACCCGTTGTTCCCGCTCCAGAAGAAACCGCGAATCGCAGCGACGGCATGAAACGTTCCCTCCCACCACACGCCCAGCGGCGCACCAAACATTGACGGCACTCCCATCTCACCCCGGTAGTGATTCAGTACTTCAAGATTCTCAACCGTACGGGGGAGGACGCCCACCGCTGGTGTGGGATGAATCGCTTTGACCACTTGCGCCGGATCCGCCGCTGCGCCAGGCAGCTCGACCGAAAGCAGGGTCTGAAAATGAAGCAACCGGGCGAACTCAACGACCTCCCGCTGACCAGTCTTGACCTCACCAAATGCGCTCAGACATTGCGCCAGCGCATCGACCACGAACTGGTGCTCGCGAATTTGTTTACTGTCTTCGACAAAGGTGGCGCGGGCAGTGGCAGGAGCCGTTCCCGCCAGCGCCATCGTGCGCAACTCACCATCGGCCAGTGTTACCAGCGCTTCAGGAGTCACTCCAAAGGCACCATCGGCTCCTATTTGATATCCGTAGCGAAATGCCGCCCCGGGCCGGGCGACGTCATAGTGCAATGATGACGCCGCACACGAGCCGACACCATTTTTGCATACTCCATTCAAATGAACACGCTCGACCACCGCCGGCACCACTTTGTTCAAACGGCCATCCGCAAGCCGCGTCCTGATGTCACCGAACACACGAGCGAAATCGCTGCGACTCGGCGGCTGCCAGACTGGGTCAGCGGCAAACATCGGGCCAGTGACGCCAGGGACTGACAGCGGCGCATTCGTCTTCTGGGCTGCAGCAGGAATCGCCCAGCATTCTTTTCGTCCCAGGCTGAAATCATTCAAATAAAAGGCCGCCTTACAATCGCTGGGAAGCTCCCTCACAAAACGAAACGGGCCCGTCCCAAGGACGGCCATTTCCGGTGCGATATCTAAGAAAACAAAATCCATGAGTGAGATCAGCGAAGGCAAGCAACGCGAAATCTCTACTGGATACGCTGCGGCCCTGCCCCCGGACACCAATAACGGCAGTCCATGCCCGGGCAAGCGCAAAGACTGCACAGGCGGTAGGGTGGGGGAGGAACGACCCAGGACAGAGGTCTACCGGCCCTTTCGCCGAAGAACTAGCTTTCTAAAACCGAAATCGGAGAACGGATCGACAGATTGTGCTGGCATACCCTCAGGGCACTGTTGCCTGCGGTATTCAGCCAATACAATGAGTGTCATTCGCGGCAAATGCATACGCCCAGAGTTTCCATGGTTTGGATCGCCCTGGCAATATCGCCGGCTTGCAATTCGACCCCGCGCGTGCCTGCCAGACTCACCGTGGTGCAGAGCCTTCTGAAGCTGCGTCCTCTGCAGTGAATCGCACGCAGTAGTCCGTGGCGAGGCCGACGACGGTGACATGGGTCACTCCGCGATCGCGCAACCATTCTGCAAGGCCGGTCGATTTACGCCTGCCGTTGTCATAGAAGCCACTGTAGGAGTCGATTTCAGGATTGGTGCCCTTTTGAAAAATGGCGTCAAACTTGTGCTCATCCAGCTTCCCGGCAAACTCAGCACCGATGGATCCCTGCACGCAGTGCACGGGCCACAGGATCTGGTCGTGCCCATTGAGATCGATCACTTCACCTGGATTTGCTGCCGGGTGATTCGCGGCAAAGCTTCCGTGGTCTGCCGGGTGCCAGTCCTGCGTCGCCACGACGAAATCGTGCTCGCCCATCAATCGATTGATCACTGGAATGACAGCATCCCCATCCGCAACGGCAAGTGCACCTCCCGGCAGAAAATCGTTCTGCACATCAACCACGATCAAAGCATTCACGCGCTGACCTCCTTTGCCATCCGTGCTTCTTCTGCCGAGATCGTACGGATCAAGAAGTGGGGCGGCACTTCATCGGTGAGCCAGACGTTGTTTCCAGTGACATAAAACTGATGGCCTGCTGCGTGCATGGCGGCGGCATCGATTTCGACAAGCACGGCCTTGCCATGCCGGGCTCCCACGGCAAGCATCGTGCCCGCATCGGTCGACATGTGCACTGCGTGGCGCTTTACCTTCTGAATTCCGCGGGCCATGATTGATCCGAGATTGCTCTCCGCCGTACCGTGCAGCAACACATCCGGCGGCACTTGCGCTTCATATCCCAACGCCACATCCACAGAGTGACCTTGTCTCGCCCGGATGCGTTTGCCGGTTTCATCGAATTCAAAGCGCTTTTTGTCGTTGGTCGCAACCACTTCTTCAATCGTCTCCCGGTTGACTTTCAGGCCGCTGTCGCGAAATGCGGACATCAGGGCTTCCACCTCTACCCAGCCAGCCTCATCCAAAACCAGCCCTGCCACATCCGGTCGATGCCGCAGCACCAAGCTCATTCTTTTGCTTATCCTCTTCTTACTCTTCTCATTCATTTTCATTCTCCATTGTTGGGAAGGCGTCACAGCTCGAAGCTGAAACCCTTCTTCTCCTTTTGTCTGTATTCCTTCTCGTTGAAGCTGTAGAGGCGCGCGGCTCGGTGGGCCACACCCTGTTGGATTTCGTCCAGCTCGATGAGCACCTCCATGCTTAAGATTTTTTTGCGAAAATTGCGCTTGTCGATAGGCTTCTCAAGGATGATTTCATAGAGCTTCTGGAGTTGTGTTAGTGTAAATTTCGGCGGCAGCAGCTCAAAGCCGATCGGCTGGTAGCGCACTTTCCCCTGCAATCGTCGCAGTGCCATTTCCAGAATTTTATCATGATCGAAGGCCAGCTCTGGAACATCGTGCACGGAAAACCAGGCAGCCGATCGCGCATCTGTGTCCGCCTTGATCTCGTGCCCTGCCAGGTTTGTCAGAGCATAATAGGCAACACTCACGACGTGCTCACGCGGATCGCGATCGGGATCACCGAACGTGTACAACTGCTCAAGAAACACGTTTTTTAATCCTGTTTCCTCAAGCAATTCCCTCCGTGCAGCAGCATCCACCGATTCCCCTGGCACGACAAAACCACCGGGAATTGCCCACTTTCCCTCGAACGGCTCGATACCCCGCTCGATCAACAGGACTTTCAGCTCATCGTCGTCCAGTCCAAAGATGACACAGTCCACAGTCAGAGCAGGGCGGGGATACTTGTATTTTACAGGCATTTTCCTTTACGTGTTTTTGATACACTAAGTGTCGCGTAGCCACCATGACTCTGCAAGTTCTTTTTGCGACAGACTGTTTGCAACTCACCGGCTTCCTTCCGGTTCAAGTCAGATCACTTGTAGCGCATTTGCGGTTCTGAGCCGCTGACGATGATTCTTTTCACGCCGGAGCGCATATCCTTCACATTGAAGTTGATGAGCATCCCGGTTTCGTAGCCCGTTAACCGCAGATAGTTCTTCATCGTATCCTTGTGAATCGGCAGGAACTCCTCAACTGCCAGCACGCTGACGACGATGAGGTCTTCAATGACAAAATCCAGAGTGAACCCGCAATTGATCCAGTGATCTTTGTAAGAAACTTGCACGGCCTGATCTTGTTTGACGACCAACTCCTTCATCCGCAGTTCAAGCCCAAGACAGCCCTTGTAGGCATCAGCCACCAGTCCCGGCCCCAAGTGACGGTGCACCTCCATACAGGCTCCCACAATCACGTGGGGAAGTTCATTGCTGTCTAAATTCAACAGATTCTTCCTACAGGTTTAACACGACCTTCAGAGTGTCCGCCTCATTGCTTTGCGCGTCAAGCGCGACATGCCTCATTTCGCCCATTACAGAAGGGCCCATCACGCCGTGTGCATTTGACGCAACAATCTTATCACCAAGCCCGTAACTACTATTTTTTCCGCAATCGCGCGAGCGTCGAAGCCAGCTGTGCCTCCGCCCGATCGAGATATTCAAGGAGCGTGCGCGGCGTAATACAGAATCCCCCGAAAGCCATGACGGTATCCATTTCCGCGCGATCGCCAGTAGCCACCGTCAATTCATAGCGCTCAGAATACTGGGCGACCAGGCGTTCAATGACATCGTCGGCAGTCTTCCCTTTGCCTGAATAGATCACGACAATGTCATCTGTTGAGCGATCCTTCGCCTGCGTCTTCTCCCCTTTTCCATCGAACACCACCACTACGCGCTGCTGCATTGTGTCCTGATATACGGTCATCCGCCGACAGAGTTCCTCCCTGGCCAGCATGGGATTTCGCTCGTGCAGGGCGCGAAGATCTTCCCAGGCAAAAATGATGCTGTGCCCGTCGACGAACAATGCTTTCAATCTTCCAGTGCTGTCAGTCATCAATCAACAAATGTGGAGCCTCTCCCATGCACCTGCGAGAGGCAAGGGCCAGAATCAACTTGGTCCACTCAATCTGTCTTTCTCTGACATAGGAGTTGTCTCCAGTCACCTGAACTGTTAATCCTTTTCTTATGGATACACCACCACCGATCCCCTCAGACAGCGATCTCGCCCGTTACTCCCTTAAGCAGTTTGTAGAGGAAACAGAGCAACGCGACCGGGGCCAGGGATTGTTCGAGCTTGAAACGCAGCGACTGCTGGAGGTTAACCTCAATGGCACGGTTTGGACCAAGATGGGCTCAATGGTTGCCTATCGCGGCAATGTAAAGTTCACTCGAGAGGGAGTACTCGAACAGGGCATCGGCAACCTTTTGAAAAAAGCGGTCAGCGGTGAAGGCACGCGCCTGACGAAAGCGGAAGGCCAGGGCAAGGTCTACCTTGCCGACTCCGGCAAGAAAGTGATCATCATCGGCCTGGAAAATGAAGCCATCGTCGTCAATGGCAATGACGTCCTGGCGTTCGAAACGTCGATCAAGAATACCATCAAGATGATGAGAAAGATCACCGCGATGATGGCGGGAGGACTGTTCAATGTTCGTCTCGAAGGCACTGGCCTCATTGCCATCACCTCGCATTACGATCCGATGACCCTTCGGGTCACACCGAACAATCCCGTCATCACAGACCCCAATGCCACCATCGCCTGGTCGGGCAATCTGGAACCCGCGTTCAAAAAAGACGTCTCGCTGAAGACATTCGTCGGTCGCGGCAGTGGTGAGTCAATTCAGATGGAATTCAAAGGCGAGGGCTTTGTAGTGGTTCAGCCTTACGAGGAAGTCGTTTACCAGCACGCGGGAGGTTAATCATGAACGTCGAAATCGAATACTGCTCCATGTGAAACTACCAGCCCGAGGCTGTTCGTGTAGCAGCTGAGCTGAAGCAATCTCACGGCATAGAAAGCAAACTCATCGCAGGCAGTCGCGGAATCTTTGAAGTCCGCGTGAATGGAAGAGCCGTCTACGCGAAATCGAAAACAGGCCGTTTTCCAAAGCCGGGAGAGATTGGGCCTTTGCTCATATAGTGCCCATTCAGATTCAGAAATCGCAGAAAAAAGCCCCTCTCTGCACGGATGCAGAAGAGGGGCTGAGTGCAATGCCAGGGAAATATGTCCCCGACTGGGTGCCTACCAAGATGTATTAGAATACGGAAGCGCTGAACTCGTTGCGGGTGTTAAAGCCGCCGATTGATTCGTTACAGCTGTAAGTGTCGTCTTTACCGCCAGCGACTTGCTCGAGGTCTTCGTCGGAAAGCTCAGCGCCTTCTGCGACGACGTGTGGCAGGCGGATGTAGATCTTGCTTGGAGTTTCCTGAACAACTTCAACCGATACGTTCTCGGGAAGGGTGCTGTTGAGCTGCGTCTCAACCGTCTTCTTTGGATCAGCGAGCAGAGCGTCGCGGTACTGCGGGTGCTTGGCTGCGTTGGTGAGGACGATCTCTTCGATTTCTGCGCGTGTAAGTGCTTCGGTAGCCATGGTATTGGATCTTTCGATTTTTAAGGTTTGGTTTGTTCTTGTTCGTTCATCGCTGAGCGGAGTGTTTTCCGTCCGGTGATGTGAATCCTTTACGCAAAGGTCGTGCCAACTTTTTCTTGAGTTGTGTAAGTGGTTTACTGTGAAGTTATTAAAGATTTCATGGAAATGGGTGTGAGAATTCGAACCATTCCAGAATGGGGCTCCAATCCCTTCGGATGGAGCGTCGCCTCCAGTGGAGCAGTCTATTCTTGCTGGCGGAAAGGTTTCGAACAAAGGTGGGTTTGTGTTCCTTGCCTCCACCATTTCTGAGTGTCGATACTGGATCGCCGTGATCGCGGCGGTCGGGATGACTGCGTGTGGTGATGACGGCAGTGGTGAGAATGTTGCCGAGCCGAATTCGATTCCGGATCGGCAAACCAGTGAAGCCTCTGCTCCGGAGTCGCCCGTATTTACTCGCGATGTCGCACCACTGATTTTCAATCACTGCAGTCCGTGTCATCGCCCGGGTGAAAGTGCGCCTTTTGATCTTCTCACTTACGCGGACGTGCGGAAGCACTCGAAGCTGATTGCCGAGGTGACGCGCGATCGCTACATGCCGCCCTGGCTTCCTGCGCATGGAGTCAATGCTTTCGTCGGCGAGCGGTGGTTGAGTGATGTGGAGATCACGACTATTGGGCGCTGGGTGGACCAAGGCACGATTGAGGGCGATACTGCCGACCTTCAAGATCCGCCAAAATTTGTGGAAGGCTGGCAACTCCGAGAGCCGGATTTGATTGTCACACTGCCAGAGCCATTCATGATGCCTGCCGATAGTGGCGATGTGTACCGCAACTTTGTGGTGCCCATTCCCTTGGATGCTGCCCGCTACGTGCAGGCGCTTGAGTTTCGCCCTGGTGATACCCGCGCGGTGCACCATGCCTTCATGCTGATCGACTCTTCGGATGCTTCCCGGAAGCTCGATGCTGCAGACGCTGCACCCGGATTCGGTGGAATGAGCACCGGCACTGGAGCTCGCAGTCCAGGCGGCCATTTTATCAGCTGGCAGCCAGGCAAAGTGGCATCGGAATCACCTGAGGGAATGGCATGGCGGCTCGCGCCCGGAACGGATCTGGTTCTGCAGCTGCACATGCAGGCTACCGGTCGAGAGGAAAAAGTTCAGCCGTCCGTTGGAATTTACTTTACCAGCGAAAGGCCGACCCTTTTTCCCTACAAGCTCGTGCTGCGGTCGACAGAGATCGAGATCCCCGCAGGGGACAAGGATTTTTCGTTCGAAACCAGTTACATGCTTCCGGTTCCAGTCAACGTTCTCGCGGTCATTCCCCACGCCCATTATCTTGGCAAAAAACTGCACGCGTTCGCGACGCTGCCGGATGGATCGAAGCAGTGGCTGATGCGCATCGATGACTGGGACTTCAACTGGCAGGGCGACTACCGCTATGAGAAGCCGCTCCGACTGCCAAAGGGAACCACGCTCGTGCAGCAGTTCTCCTACGACAATTCCTCCGAAAATCCGAGAAACCCTAACGATCCTCCTAAAGTGGTTCGCTACGGACTGAACACAACGGATGAAATGGGAGAATTCTGGATTCAAGTGCTGCCAGACAACCCAGAGGATACGGAGATCCTCAATCGAGATTACGGTCGATACGCTATCGTGCAGCGGGCGAAGGAGCTGCGGCTGCAACTCAAGAGTGAGCCGCGCAATGCCGAGATCTGGAAAGAACTGGCGAAGTCTACGATGGCGATCGGAACCACTGATGAAGCACGCAGTCAATTGCAGAAGGCTTTGCAGCTCGACGGTCGCCTGGCCGAGGCGCACTATCTGCTGGGGATGACATACGCACGGGAGCAGCAGATGGATAAGGCCAGGAGTGCTTTTTTGAACTGCCTGGCCAGCGAGCCCGACCATGCTGCGGCGAACAATGGACTCGGCATCATCGCGCAGCAGAGCAACATGCTGCCGCTGGCGCGCAGTTTTTTCCAGCGTGCTGTCGATTCTGATCCAGAAAATGCCACCACTGTAATTAATCTTGCGCGAATTCTCGGGCGACTGGGAGAACAGGATCAGGCCGTGCTTTACTACGAGAAGGCCATAGCGCTGCAACCGCAGAATGCGTCGCTGCCACAGGAACTGAATGCCCTGCGCGCGAGGCGGTAATTGGTGATGGCAAAAATGGACAGGCGCGAGTGCCGCTTGAAATATTGACAGGTCGCAGCATTTTCACGAAACTGCCCGCCCCCTTATGATTTCAATACCCCTTCTTGATCCGCGTACAGCCACTGCTGTCATTTACCCGCTGGCACTGTCCGCCGTTTTGTTCGTGTCTTGTGGCGAGCCTGTGGACAAGGCTGATTCCGCTGCAGCGGAATCGGGCGAGACCAGGCTTCAGGCCTGGGCCACAGACAGTGAATTGAGCGCAAACGGCTTGGCGCCGGGCATCCAGGGCGTTCCGTTGCGAGATCGGTCGAAGGGGGCTGGCCAGACGATGTTCACCAGTCTTCCGGCAGACGCCACCGGCGTCGACTTCGTAAGTGTGGTAGAGCCCGATCACCCGCTGGCTATTCTCTATCGCTCAGGTTTGGCGTGCAGTGGCTTGTCGATTGGCGATGTGGACGGCGACGGATGGCCGGACCTTTACCTGGCCGGGGGAGCGGGGCCGAATAAATTGTATCGACAAGTCGCAGGTACGGATGGAGCGTTACGCTTTGAAGATATTACTGCCCGGGCGGGAAAGATCGATGGTGGCGAGCGGTGGGCAGGCGGCGTAAGTATGGCTGACATCGATGGGGACGGTGACCTCGACATCTACGTGGTCAACTACGACGCGCCGAACGAGTTGTTTGTGAATCAAGGGGTCGGTGCCGATGGGATGGTGAGCTTTGTTGACCAGGCGCAGGAGCTTGGGGTGGATCTGGTGGATGCCTGCCAGACTGCAGCATTTTGTGACTATGACAACGACGGCGATCTTGATCTGTATGTTTTAACGAACCGCTATGAAGACGCTCGGGGGTATCGCGGAAACGATGCTCACACTGTGGTGAACGGACGGCGAGCTTTGAAGCCCGACTACGAGAAATATTACATCCTCTGGGAAGAGGGCGATGACTGGGGGGTGCGTGCGTATGGGCGCGAAGATTATCTACTGCGCAACGATGGCGGAAAGTTTACCAATGTCTCAAAGGAGGCTGGGATCGGTGGACGTGGCGATGGGCTCTCGGTGACTTGGTGGGATGCGAATGCCGA
>JAGROY010000073.1 GCA_020439995.1 Verrucomicrobiia bacterium | reverse complement strand
TTTCGATGTTCATTCTATAAACAGGGGACTTGAACCCCTTTTGGTTTTCGCCCATGCTGGGCACACACAAGTCGCCTGCTACCAACAGGCTGCCCGCCGAGAGTCGAAAGTCTGATGACAATTCAACCTTCAACCTTGAAATCGGAACGCGCTCTCAGGCAGCCTGTGGCAGCGCTCGGACGTTGGGCGTGAAAAGACTCTCCACATCGAAGGTGCTGATTGCATTCATGGCTTTGCTCGTTCTGGCGGCCTTCGTCGTGTTCGTGTGCATCTGGCCTCCCAACCATACAGAGGTTCGCAACCTCCGCGGCCGAGCCGTCACGGAAGTAGTCTTGCAACTACGCGACCACAACATCAGCAGTAGTTGGGGCGTGATCAAGCGAACAGCCACGCTTGAGCCAGGTGAGTCCTTAAGAGTCCGCCATACGCACAATGACACTACGGTGGTGGTTGAGTTCGTGCTAGGTGGTCGGACGTTCCGACATGACGAGGGATATGTGGATTTATGGACAGGCGAGGGCTACCGGTTCGATATTCAGCCCGATGGTACGGTCAAATCCGGCTATGACCACGAAGAGAAGCACTAAAAGGCCCAACCAATCGATGCACCGAATGAGCGCCCTGCCTTTCAGTTTTGAGCGTTGGAGATTGATCGACGGCGTGGGGAGCATCGTGGCCCTGTTTTCGCCTCAGACCCGCTGTTTTATGGCTAACGTTCCAACTGAATTCAACAATAGTGACCAATGACCGATTTATCCGACACAGAGCAGTTAAACAAGGACACCGATTCCATATCTCAGAGTGAGAAAGAACCTCTTACGAAGAAGGAAATCATTTTGTTGGTAGTTTTCGGCGTCTTGGGTTGCTGTTTATGCTACCTCACTTGGGCTCATCCGGATCTTTTGAATTCTGTGTTCGACGCAGACACCAGTGGGCGAGGAGCTCGAAAAGTGAAAACCTTTCTCGGGCTACTCTACAATCGCGTTGCGGGAACCCTTACCGGTTTCATCGGGATATTCTTCCTATACGGAGTTATCGCCAGCCTATTCACCACGAAGAAATCTGGTCAGTAGAACCTACGAGGGGCGTACTAATGATAATGAGACACTCAGGCGACAGTGGGAGCACCAGGACTGACAGCGACCACAGCAACCGTTTTGCAATCTTCATCCAATAGAACAAGGGGTTGTGAGAGTTAAGCTATCAAAATGAAAACACTCATCAAATAGTCGCCGTCGGCCTACTTGAGCTGATCGTCAGGGAGGCAGTAGAAATGAGCGACGGGCTCCTGCGAATCTGCGGCAAGTATGGCAAGGGCCAGGCCGTCGCTCTTTCGCTGGGCCGAACACATCAGATCGCCACCTTCCGTATGAAGCAGCAACATCCCCGGCGACAGTATCTCGTACGATGCCTGGAAGTGTACCTGCAGTCCCACCGCTTCCACATCGGACAGTGGCTGCCCATCCTGGCGACCAGGGACAGTCAACATTTTCAACCCTCCCCATGTCTCAAATCGAAAGGCCGATCCAGGATAGATGCCCTGCGATTCCGGACTGCCAGCCCCTTTGTAGAGCGTCTCCGTCGATATCCAGGTACCAGCCAGCTCCTTGTTCTCGGTAACGAGGTAGTCTGTCCGCAGGTTGGCAGATGCGACGGCTGGTTGGACGTCGAGATGATCATTCAACACCAGAGCAGGCTGTTGAGAGGAGTAGCCCGACAGAAGTCCGTAGATGATTTTACCATTTTGAGTGTCCCAAACCACGGCCGCCGTAAGCGCAGCAAATGCTGCACCCACTCCAATAGCCTGCCACCAGTCGTGGAGCGCAGCCAGAGGCGATGCGGCAGCTTCCTTGCTGCGGGGCGTCAATGCGATTAACCGCACAGCTGGCTTGGGATGAAAAGATGGCTCAACAGGAATAGGAAGAGGGGTCGGAACGACTGCTTCGACTTCCACGTGAACGGGTGCGGGCGCGGGCACGGGCACGGGAGCAGGTGCAGCAACTGGGGCCATTTCGACCTTTTCGACAGTAACTGGTGCAGGCGCAGGTTTGACAGCTGTGGTTCTGCGCTTCACAGCAGCCACTATTGCCACCCCTCGCTTGATTGCTCCTGCCGACGATTGCAATGCAAGGCCAGTTACCCGCACTGCCAGTGCCCACGTTGATTTTGTAAGAACGACCAGCGCTGTTTGCACCCTGACACCAGCAGAACCCAATTGCCTGGTGAACAGAGCAGCAGCCTTTGCCCCTCCACGAACGCCTGACCAGACCGTTCGAGTGCTGCTCGCTGCCGCACTGCCGATTCCTTTTACGGTAGTCCCAACGCCTCTGCACGCAGACGAAACCGCGTCTCCACATTTTGTGAATGCTCCCTCAATTGCAGCGCGCTTTTTGGCTAGAATCTCGGTGACGGACGGCCCCTTGGGTTTCGGCGGTTTGGCTACCTTTGGCTCTACGATCTTTGGTGCGATCGTTTCCGGTTTGGGCAGTACTGGCACCCGGAGGGGTTCCTCAGCCACGGTAGCAGAATCGATCACTGGCTCAGTCACCGGCGCTTCCTGAGCAATGACTGGCAAAACGGGAACCACTGCGGCTACCACCTCGGGCACCACGACTGGTGGCACCGGCTCAGGCACTGGAAGCGATTCGGGAGCTTTTTCCAACTCTGGCTTCGGCTCAATCTTCGGTGCGACTTTTGGAAGCACTTTCTCTTTGGCCGATTTTGAATCAGCCTTGGCTACGTCCAGTTTCTCGGTAATGGGATTGAGCTTTAGCTCTGGAACCGCTACTTTCCGCCTGCGACCCAGGACGCGGTTCACCAGCGTTCTAGGAGCATTGTTAGGGTCCGGCTTAACGTCGATACGGATGATCTCTCTTTTGATCAGCGGTTTCGGCAACGGCTTCTTCTTTGGAAGAACTGGCAGTACCAGTTTCGTCTTCTTCTTTTTTCCAAATCCAAAAGAAAGGCTTCTCTTTTTGCCAACGGGAACCTCAGCCCGGGCAGCGCGATCTTGACCCGGCAGCGCGAGTCCGGGCACCTGAGCACCAGCTGGCCTTGCGGTTGCTTGCGAATCCTTTTGCGTATTACTCACTGGATCAGAAAACACCAACTCCAGTTTGCCGGCCTGGATCTTGTCTCCGTGGACCAGCGGTCGCGATTCCACTGCATCGGAGTTCACTTGGGTTCCGAATCCCGATCCAAGATCCTTCAATACGTAGCGCCCGTTTTCTGGAACAATTGTAAAATGTCGGCCCGCTACTGCGAATTGTGCCGCTACGGTTACGGCGACATCTTCGTCCGTCCCGAACGTTGTGCTGCCAGTTTTGTGCAGAGGCAAAACTGCCCCTTTTTTTGTGATTACCTCAGCCATTCTCCCATCTAACCATAATTTCCATAATTATCATAGCTAATAATGCATTTATTTTGCAAGGCTCAACCTTTTTAATCACAGCTACTTATGCCAGAATCGACGAATTTTCCGGGTTTTAGAATCCTCAAAAATGCCCATCGGAAGCACCAAGAGCCGCTTAGGCCCTCCCCTGCGTATCGCATTTATCAGAGAAAACACCTCACCTGCCAGGAATGAGTTCCTGACGCAATCAGGCAAGCAGTTCGATCGCTTTCCAAATCCCGAGCACCAGAACTGCTCCGACCAGCAGGATTACCGCTAGGCAGCCGACACTCCACAACCACTCGTTCTCAACGCTTTCTGAAGGCGGGCTAAGACCGCGCAAACTCAATCCGCAAAAATCCGGACAGTCTAGATCATCCCCGATTGGAACATCCTCGCCATTCTCGAGCAGTTGATCGATGTGGTCACGCAGTACTTCAAAGCCACGAGTATTCCCGACCAACCAGTCCTCGTAATATCCCGGCACTCCGTGTCCGACACGGGCATCTTCCTCGCTAGAATTTGCATCAGTATCACCCATTCCTCTGAATACCAACATACGCCAACGCCACGAGCTGCCGCAGCCGAACGGGATCCGACGCTGAAGTCTTGGCGACAAATCCGCGGAGGTGGGCAAAGTGCACATCGTCTTGGCCGGAAACTTGAGTGAAATCCATGCGTTGATCGTCGTTGTAACGGGACATCCCGTAGCCACTGCCACGGCGGTCCGGGTAAACCATGGCGATGACACTGCCCTGTCTCCCCTGCTCTTCAATGTAGCGCCCGAGCCCGAATGATGGCTCATCCGGCAATGGATCGGTGCGGGGCAAAAAGAGGGCTTCCAGGCCGTCAGAAAGCGCCCACCACTGAGCATGCTGACCGATCTCTGTAAGGCGCGCACGAAGAGACTTCAGATAACCGAGCAAATCCTCCCCCACCATGCGCATCACCTGCCAGACCGGATCGGCTTCCGTTAGCTCCGTCGTCGCTGCAAACCTCCGGAGCAGAGTGACGTCGATCGGCGACAACAGCTGCGTCAGCGCATCACGGGAAATCTCCAGCTTTCGAGCAGTCTCATTTGGCCCCAGGCAGTCCAGCCATTCGGCAGGCTCAAGCCAGTCACAGAATGCTTTAGCGTCGTCATAGACACCGAGATCCTGTAGAACCAGCGACAGCGCACAGAGCGGCGGACTTTCCCGGGGAAACTGGTGATGGTCAAAATTCTTGCGCGCCGGGTCATGCTCGCCGCCTACATCGACCACACACGTCTCCAGGTCCGCCAGATCAGCATCCGTGGGTTCCCGGCGGATTACTGGCACTCCGTGAAGGTGGATGAGCACACAGCAGGCCAGGAAATCGTCTTTGTGCGCACCACCGGGATGTGTCAAAATCTGTCGAATCATGGCCCAGTAGTTCCTCCGAAGTCGCCGAGGGTCAACCAGTTTCCAATCGCCCTCACCCCCTGAAACTCCGGCCCAGGAATCTGTTCCTCCTCTTGACTTACCCCAATTCCTTGCGCATTTTCACGAGTGAACGCGAAAGCAGAGATTCCCCGGAAGACGATTTACCGGCTCTCCATTTACCAGCGCTGCCTGCAGCGGTTGGCGGACAATGGCCAGGACACCGTCTCGTCGGATGCCTTGTCGAAAGCCGCCGGCGTAAAATCGACCCAGCTGCGCAAAGACATTGCGTATTTCGGTCAATTCGGCACGCGCGGGCTCGGTTACAACGTCCAGACGCTCTCGTCCGTCATTACCGAAGTCCTTGGCACCGCGCGCCTTCAGCCCGTGATCCTTGTGGGTGCGGGCAACCTCGGCAGCGCCCTGCTCGGATACAACGGGTTCAACAAGGAGGGATTCGAGATCACTGCAGCATTCGATCTTGACCCGGATCGCCCACGTCCCGTCGCCCTCAAAGTCCCGATCTACCGCCACGACAAGATCGCCGAATTCATTAAACTCCACGGCGTCAAAATGGCCATTCTTGCGGTGCCCGTGCACTGCGCCCAATCCGTCGCCAACGACCTGGTCGATGCCGGCATCCAGGCGATCCTCAATTTCTCGCCCACATTTCTCGAAGTCCCAGAACACGTCACCGTGAACAGCGTCGACCTTGCGGTTGAGCTCGAGAATCTCAGCTACTTTATCCGGTAGACAGCTACGAATTCTGATCCTTAGGGGATCCGGTATGATGAGACATGACGCCCCCGCAGGAGGAAATCGGAACCGGGATAAAAGAGGTTATTCCGCGATATTTCTCAGGGATCTGACAATTCATCTGAAAACCTTCCCCGGAGAAGTATTTACGCTTGCAACGGGGCGGAATTGCTTTAAATCACAGCTTCCCGCCCGGCGCGGAGTTCGCTATCCAATGCTTTCGCCCGTCGTGTGGTGGAAGCTTTTTTTTTGCACTCTGCACTCAATTTGACCGCCCGACCGAAGACGCAATTTTCCTTAATTAACACCGATACCCGCCGCCATGGACAACATTTCCTCACGCATTGCTGAACTTTCCACCTCGATGACGCTTTCGATCACTGCCACTGCCAAGCAGATGGAAAAGGAAGGAAAGCAAGTCTACAATTTCGGTGCAGGAGAGCCGGACGCAGACACGCCCCAGCACATCAAGGACGCATGTGCCCAGGCCCTTGCCGACGGACAGACCAAATACACGGCAGCGGCGGGCATGTTGTCGCTTCGGGAAGCGATATCGGCAAAGTTCAAAGCCGACAACGGCCTCAACTATTCGCCCAAAGACATTGTGGTCAGCTCAGGTGCGAAGCAGTCCTGCTATAACGCAATCCTGGCCGTGTGTGAACCAGGCGATGAAGTCATCATCCCCGCCCCTTACTGGACCAGCTACCCTGAAATGGTGCGTATGACCGGTGCCCAGCCAGTGTTTGTTGAGACCAAGGAAGAGAACAACTACAAGATGACGGCAGAGGAGTTCGAGGATGCAATGACCCCACTTACCAAGATGGTCATCCTCAACTCGCCGAACAATCCTACCGGCGCAGTCTACACGAGAGAAGAGCTGGAGCAGATCGGTGAAGTGGCCGCCTCTGAGGACATCATCATCCTTTCCGACGAGATCTACGAAAAGATCATCTACAACGAGCAAAAGCACGTCAGCATCGCATCGATCAGCGACGAACTGAAGGAACTCACCATCACGGTGAACGGATTCAGCAAGGCCTACAGCATGACCGGATGGCGTCTCGGCTACCTCGGTGCGCCGAGCAAGATAGCCGCTGCGATCGAAACCCTTCAAAGCCACAGCTCCTCTGCTCCGACCACTTTCGCACAATACGGTGGCGTCGCCGCCCTCACTGGCAGTCAGCAAATCGTCAGCGACATGCGCGACGAGTTTGACATGCGCCGCCAGTACATGCTCGGTCGACTGCAGGCGATCAACAACATCCGTGTGCAGGAGCCGCTCGGGGCATTCTACTTCCTCGTGAACATCAGCCCCATCGGCATCAAGTCGGTAAACTTCTGCGAGAAACTGCTCAGCCGCGAAGGTGTGGCAGTCGTGCCCGGCATCGCTTTCGGTGCAGACGACACCATCCGCTTCAGCTACGCCACCAGCCTGGACATCATCAAGAACGGCCTCGACCGCTTCGAAGAATTCTGCCGCTCGCATTGATCCGGAACTAGCCTGGGCAAAGTTCGTTACCGCGCTCCCGTAACTGGGAGTGTGAACTTTCGGCTGTCTGGGCTTTTGAGAACGATGACGGAAGAACGCTTTGGTGAGATGGTGGCAGTTTCAGGAGAAATGCCACTCACTTCTCCTCATGAATTGCATATGTTGCAGTGACCAGCAGAAGCGCCAGTGAGTCCATCTGCACGAGGCTCTGTTTTTTCATGAGGCAGCGAGGACAGCCGTGAATCTCCCAGCGTATCAATCTGGTGGGCAATCCACAATCCCCGCAGGGAAGCCCCGTTTCCGTATCCACGAGACCGAAACCTGGACTTAGGCAATCGGAACAGTACCGGTTCATTCGCCGCACGAGACGGAAGGCGAGCTTTCGGAGCATGCGCATCTGCGTCGGATTCTGGTGAGGCCCGCATGTGTCAATGTCGTTCGGAACACAGAGCATCCCGAGACCTGCCCCAAACGGCCGAGCCAGCGCCGCTTCCTTGCCGTGCATGGTTGCGAGAGCGACCCGCTTTCCTCGGTATGGGAAAGCGGACTGATGACAGGTCGGGTGAACTGGTGACGAGGACAGGAGCATGGATGGGCCAGTGAACGCTGCTGGGCAAAGGTTCATTTCCATCCACCGCCCGGCATCCGGCGGCAAGCAGCGCCATCTTCTGTCAGAGCAAAAAGGTGGAGCCATTGGTGGTCGAAAAGCTGACAGACCTCTGGATGAGACTGAAGCACGGCATCGATTCTATCGGTCTCACTCTCGATGACCACGGTGAGACGACGTGGCTCGTGAGCGAACTTCTCGCCGTCGTGGATCGACTGGAGAGGCAATCCGGTTTTCAGATCGCCAGCGTTGCCCTCGATCACCCCGATGCCGGCAACAACTTGGTGAATAGTCTTGTTGCCGGCAGCCCAACGATCCGGATCAATGCGAGATGCATAGTATTGAAGATTGATCCAACTGGCAACCACCACCGGAGCGGTGAGAATCGCAGTGAGGATCTTCGACTCTGGGTCGTCGAGGGGCTGATACTCATGGAGGAACACACGGCCGTCGAGCGTGAGTTTCGCAGTGCGTGTGCGCGGAGCAGCGATTAGCGCTGCATTGTTGGCCAGCGCCCACTCAGGTCTTACCTGAGCGATATCAGTTCCTCGATCGCTGATAGCGCGGGCGAGATCCTGGCTGTTAAGGTGGCTGAGGCCAAGCCTGGGGGCACGCTCCCGGCGGGCGGCAGCACCGGCCACCTTGAGCGCAACCTCAAGGGCGGCAACTTCTTCACGGTGGGTAGCTGGGATGCTTTCCGTGTCGTAGAGCACGAAATCGTCGCCGAGGGTGTCGTGGCGACCAGAGAGGAACAAGGTGTCGTCGGGGATGGCAATTCCATGTTCCGCAAGTTCCGCGCGCACCTCGGGATCGTTGAGGGTAGCTGCCGCCAGGCGAGCGTTGACGTCCCCTGCGTGTCCGCCGCAGGCGCCGCAATCGAGCGAGGACGCATAGGGGTTGTTGGCACTGTGGCTGCCATGGCCGCAGAGCAGGACAAGGCGGGCGAAGTTCTTCGTAAGACTCATTCCGCGCAGGGCTCCCTCGGCAAGCTGAGCGCGCGCCGCAACGGGAAGGTCGAGAAGTTCGGGCTTGGGAGCGGTGCAGGCGTGGCGCTTGTCGTGAGAACGAATCAGCTTCGGGGCGAAAGCGAGGCCAAGCGACTCAACGAAGGTGAAGCAAGATGTCGCCGAATTCTGAAAAGCCCTCCAGGCTCCCTTCCGCGCCCGCACTTGATCAGAATTCGCCGAAGCCCGCTCGCGACTGCGCACCGGCGGGGCAAGCAAAGCCGGGCAGCGCGATGCAGACTTATCACCGTAAGCCGTCTGGTGAGCGACAGGAAAACCAAAAAAGCCCGCGAAACCAAGCGTGAGGGTACCGGGCAACGCGGCTTCAAGGTGACGACGGACAATTTCAGAGCGCACGTCGATGCAGAAGATGGCCTGCACCATAGGCCTGGCGACAACGGACCCGACCGATCGCGCGACCAGATCAGCGACAAGCTTTTGCTGATACCCCGCCTCGTAGGCTCCTTGCCAGCGGGCGAGCGCCTCGTCGAGTTCGGTGGTCTCCAACGTCACGCATTGGTGTCGCCACGCGGCGGCCACCTTCGTCTCGGTGCCGAAAGCACTGTGCAACGCGGCGTCGTAGGCGAGCCGGATCGCGAGCAGCTCCCGCAGTGCCCGGTTCTGTCGGCCGCGCAAGGCGTCCTCGCGAACGAGATACTGCGCGTGCCCAGCCCAGCCGGAAACGCTGGCGAGCTGGCGGTGGAGGAAATCGGCCGTGTCAATCCCGACTGGCTCAAGTTGCCCGAGGCAGAAGCGAATCGCGGCATCGGGTTCGTCCGGGAGCGCCCTGACAAACTCCCGGAACCCGGGCAGGCCGAAGGCTTCTGGCTTTCGGTCATACACCGCAGAGGATTTCCATGCGTCGAAAAGACCAAGCTGGCGCCATGGCGACACCCACGTAGTCTGGTTGCAGTCGAAATGTACGGCGCACCATTTCGCGACTTCCTCGGCGACAAAGCGCGACCAATGGGCGTGGACTACCGTTTCATCGAGAATGTCTGCAAAGCTGACGACCGGGCGATTCGAAGGGCCGGTCTCACTACGCCTGAGCGCGTCCACGAGGCGCGCTTCGGTCCAAGTTTCATCAGTGAATGGGGCGAGGTCCGCGGAGGTGATGGCTCCGCTGTTCCATGCCGTAAGGTAGGTGTCTGCGGCCTGCACCGGGGCCTGGCCGAGAGTGCGGCGCAGGGTAGCGCAGGCTTCGGCGAAGGGGCGATCTGTGAGACCGAGAAAGGGATTGACGGCAACGAAGTGCTCGAGAGGCCAGAGCGGCGGGATGCGCTTGAGCGCTTCCTCGATGACGGCTTGCAGGTCGGGCGTGGTGGCGACGGCTTGGGTCAGTGTCATATTCATGATTGATGTCCTTGAATTGCTTAGTGGCGGAGTTCAGGCGAGCGGCTGACGGGGCCAGAGATGGTTGAGGATTCGGTTGGCGAGGGTGCCGACGTAGAGGCCATTGAGGGCGTGGACATAGAGTTTGCGTCCAAGCGGGTGGTCGGAGGCCCGCCACAGTAGAGACTGGAAGACGAACAACCCGATGAAGGCAGCAGCGACGAAGGCGTCCAGCCATGCTGGCACGGAAGGCGCCGCGGGAGCCGGGAGCAGACGTCCCGCACTGAGGTGAAGGCCTAGGGCCACGATCACGATTCCTGCCGCAGCGCCGAGCATGCGGGTCGTGTTGCTGCGGTGGCCAGACCAAGCTCGGGCGATGCCGTAGGCGAGAGCTAGTGCCAGGACGACGAGGAATACGACAGGTGTTTCCATGGCGTTGGGGAACGCAACGTGCAATCCGGTGGCAGCAGCGGCGACCAGCGCAGCGCCAGCGAGGGTTCCGATCGCGAGTGCCGGGGTGGCGAGCGGGATCGCCGCTTTTGTTATTGCTCCGATGGTCGATCCAGCCCGCAGGAAGGCATGCGCCTTATAGAGCGAATGGGCGACGAGGTGGAGCAGGGCCAACCCCCAGGCACCGAGCCCGCACTGTATCATCATGAATCCCATCTGTGCGACCGTCGAGTAGGCAAGGCCTCGTTTTACGGCAGGTTGAACGAGCATGATCATTGCACCGAACACTGCCGTGACGGTGCCGACGACTGCCAGCAACCACAGTGCTCCGGGCGCGGCGGTGAAGACCGGGGCCAGACGTAGCACGAGGAAGCCCCCGGCATTGATGATACCAGCGTGCATCAGTGCGGACACAGGTGTTGGCGTGTCCATCGTGTCTGGCAGCCAGCTGTGGAAAGGAAACTGCGCCGACTTCAGCATCGCGCCAAAGGCGAGCAGGAATGCTGCAGCAGGGAGGCCAGCCGTGTTGCCAGCATTGATTGAGGCCACCAGTTCGTCGATACGCCATGTGCCATGGCCAGCATACAGGAGGATTGCGGCGACAAGCAGTAGCAGCTCGGCGAGGCGGCTGAAGACAAACTTTTTCCGGGCTGCAAAGATCGCGCCCGGACGCTCGGGGTGGTGCAGCAGCAACCAGTGGAGGCACAGGCCGGTTACGGTCCATGCGCCAAGCAAAAGAAGCAGATGGTTGGAAACTACCAGCGTGATTACCGCTCCAACGGTGAGAGCCATCCAGGAAAGGAAGCGCGACCGCGCCGGATCGCCTTCCAGGTAACGGGTGGAAAAGCGCAGCACGACCGTCCCGAGAAAGGATACCAGCAACGCCATCGTGACAGACAGCGTATCCAGCCGCGCAAGCCCGACCTCAGCCCTCGGCAATAGAGCGAGCAGCGCAGCAACCGCAGTGGCTCCAGCAGCCGCAGGGACAGTAAGGCAGTGGGCACGCTCTGGAAACGCCCGTGAGAGCAGCCCAGCAAGGATGGGCAAGGTGGGAATGACAAGCGGGTGGAGAAAATCGGTGGCTGACATGAGAGGGAGAATGCCAGGGGATTGCATTTCAGTCTATGACATGCTTCTTATCTTCTCGTTAAGTTTTCTAAAATACAGACCGATCCATGGATTTCCTGAACTACCATCACCTGCGTTACTTCCGCTTGATTGCGGTCGAAGGCAATCTTACCCGCGCGGCCCGCAAGCTGAATCTGTCACCACCGGCGTTGAGCGTGCAGCTGAGACAGCTCGAGGACAGCCTCGGCCACGCACTTTTCGAGCGTCTTCCCTCCGGCCTGGAGCTGACCGAAGCAGGACGGGTGGCACTCGACTATGCCGACACGATCGGCCGTGCTGGCGAAGAACTAATGGATGTCATGCGGCACCGCGTGGGCGCAAGTCGGCAGGTGTTGCGAGTAGGCGCGGTGGCGACTTTGTCGCGGAACTTTCAGCTCGAATTCCTCAAGCCAGCCCTGAGGCGGGAGGACGTTGAACTCGTCGTGCGATCGGGGTCGCTCGCCGAACTGATTGTGTCAATGCAGGCCCACGAGGTCGATCTTGTCCTGTCCAACGAGCCAGTGCGGCGCGATGTCGAACGAGCCTGGCACAGCCACCTGTTGGCGGACCAGGCTGTGGCGCTGGTCGGTGCTCCAGAATGGAAAGAGAAACGGTTGAAGTTCCCACGCGACTTCGACGGCGTGCCGCTGGTGTTGCCAACTTTCGAGGGAAACACCCGCACCGGATTCGACCGGCTGTTGGCATCCGCTAATGTGCGACCGCTTGTCCTCGCCGAGGTCGATGACATGGCGATGCTGCGACTGCTGGCGCGGGAAGCCGTCGGACTCGCGCTGGTGCCGCCAGTGGTTGTAAAGGACGAGATTGCTTCAGGCGCTCTGGTGGTCACCCACCGGATCGCGGAAATTCGCGAAACCTTCCACGCGGTAACGCCAACCCGCCGCTTCCCAAATCCGCTAATCGGCGAATTAATCGAGGCGATGAAAGCGAAGGGAGTGAAGATCGTCCGTCGAAAAGGAAACACCAGTTGATGGTAACCGCCCAGAGACAATCACCCGCAAGTCCCAGAACCCCTTTCCCCTTATAGCATCCTTCTCAGTCAACGCTGAGATTGGAATGAGAGCTCATCTGGGACGCTCATCAAATGGGAAAGCGAAAGAATCGATACCCGTAACTACAGCAATGTGCGAATGAGAGTAGGCCTCACATTACATCGATAGATGAAAGCTGGTGGCTTTTGGGGCTGAGCGCCGATCTGAATCACGCTCATTTAACAGCGATCCCAGCATTGTTTCGATTATGTTTTCATTGACTTCCAAATAAGTGGCCTGTTGACGAGCAGGCTACTCAGGGACGATAGTCGGAGTCGTTCCCCCACTCACTCTTCTACTCATATGAAAAGTTCCGTTTCACATCTCATCTGGCTTGTTGTGGCCGGTGGTGCCTTTGGCGCTGGCTGGTTTCTGCGACCGACTCCCCAGCCAGCAACGTCTGCAGACTCGACGATCACCTCCCGTGCGGCTGGCATATCAGTTGACGCATCGGCAAAGTCCGACGCCACAGCTGCTGTCGGCTCCAGTTCGAACGAGACAGGTGTGCAAAAATACTTCGACGGAAATGGTGTCATAAAGTCAAAGGACATGGGCCAGGCAATGCGAGACGCGCTCAAGGAATCCGATCCTTTGAAGAGCAATCTGCTATTCACCCAACTGATGTCCGAGCTGACTCCAGAGAACGTCGATGCCGCTCTGGACGCCTTGCGCGAGGCACCGCAGGGATTCGAAATGTGGCAGAAGATGGCGCTCTTCGCGGGAGCCTGGGGCAAAATCGACGGCCCGGCAGCACTTGAGTATGCAAAAGAACTTCCGGGACCTGGCCGCATGTTCGGCAGCGCGTCGGCTCTCAGTGGCTGGGCCGCCGTTGATCCCGATGCGGCGATCGCCTGGGCGGACGAAAACCAGTCTGACGGACGCGAAAGCATCATGGCAAAAGCGGGCATCCTCCGCGGACTCACGATTTCCGACCCGGCTCGTGCAACTGAATACCTGCAGAGCCTCCCTGCAGATACCGAAGGACTGGATCAACTGGTCAGCACGGTAGCCAACGAGCAGATGAAGCAAGGCATGAGCGCTGCCACCACCTGGGCGACGAGCCTGAGCACGGACGCATTGAAGCAAGATGCCTTCGAACAGCTTGGCAACGAGTATGCACGTCAGGATCCAGTGAAGGCCGCCTCTTGGATCGAAGCTTTTGCGGATCAACCCTACACCAGCAAAGCGGTCGAAGAGGTTGCCGATGAGTGGGCCGAAGTAGATCCCGGCGCAGCAGTAGACTGGGCGGCTCGCCTGCCCGAGGCAACACAGGCCACAGCAATGGAATCCGCCTTTCAAGAGTGGGAAGAATCAGACGCTGAAAGCGCCAGCGCCTACCTTCAGGGAATGGAAAGCTCGCCGACCAAAGACGCTGCGATTGCTGGATTTGTCTCTGACCTTGGCAAAGAACAACCTGCTGCCGCGATCGAGTGGGCCAATACCATTGAGAACGAAACAACCCGTATGGAGGCTCTCACAGACGTCGCCTCGGACTGGTTCAAAGCAGATCCGGAAGCCGCCGGGGCATGGATCGAAACCAGCGGCCTCCCTGTGGAAAGCGTGCAGAAAATCACGACACCGCAAAACAACAACCCGGCAGAAATGTTCAGGCGGATGATGGGCCGGTAGAGGCGTCAGCTGACCTGACGCACCCAGTCGGCCAGGTCGTAGTAATTTTGGATGAGATCGGAAGTATTCATGTTGGCCGGAAAAGGTAGTAAGGATTTAAGAAATTGCTGTCGGGCACGGCACCTCGAAATGCAAGTGCCGACGTTCCGTTCGAGCCGTTGTGGGTGTCTAACTTGTGGCAACTAAAAGTCACCCCTACGGGAAATCGTTCCAACCACCATCCGGTGATCCGAGAGTTCGGACGCAATGGTGCGACGCTCCATGAGCGTCAGCCCTGGCGAGACGAGGATCCAATCGATAATACGGGCGGGCTGTGTTGACGGATAGGTGAGATCATTCACTGCCAGGGGCTCCCCAGGCATGATCGTTTTCATTCCTGCCTCCGACTGCAGCAGTGCTATTGCATTGTCACCAGTATCATCGGAACTGTGTCCGGGGAAGCCGCTTGGAGCTGTGTTAAAGTCGCCCATTGCGATCAATGGTTGGCCCGGATCCTCCGATACTAACGCTGTCAGAACGTTTGCGGCACCGACGCGCGCAGCCTCGTCACGATACTCCAGATGCACGGCAACAACACGCAGAGGGCCCGATGAAAGCTGGAGTGTGGCGACTAACCCATCGTGGTTGCCGGCGAAGATATCCTCCTTCTGCGACCGGGCGGGAAACTTGAGAAACCTGGCATCGCTGACCGGATACTTGCTCAAGATAGCATTGCCAAACTGCAGTGTAAAAAACGGCAATGTCACATCGAAGTTGCGCTGCTTGATGACGAACGGAAAGCTGGCCTCCGCTGCAATGATTTCCGCCTGATCAATCCCGTCGCTCCACTCCGCATTGAAGTCGACCTCATTGAGGACGACGATCGAGGCCTGCGACTCTGCGATCTGAACGGCGATCGCTCGCAGGTGTGCGATCGGAGTCTTGCGTTCCTCACTGTTCCAGTTGTCGGCGCCGATCTCCGGGCCGCGCGCATGGGCAATGTTGTAGCAGGCGACTGTCAGTTCGCCTGACTCTGGCACTCTCCCACTCTCTCGAAGTTGAACCACTTCAACCGCCCGCGATACTTTGAACAGACGGGCCTGACCATACCAGACCACGACCATCACCAAACCGATGACGATCACTTTGATCATCCGTTGAAACCACTTCTTCCCAAGCTTCTTTTCCATGGCGGGAAATCTATGATGTGAAAATCAACCTTGTGCAATGGAAGTATTTTGCACCTGCTAGAAGCTTGCATCTACTCCCATCCCGGCAAACGTTCGCCAGCATATGGTTTCTCCCGAAAAAATTGATGTGATCGGCAATGAAATAGCGATTCGGTGGTCGGATGGCAGTGAGGACTACTATCCCATGCACCTGCTGCGCCGCTATTCGCCCAGCGCGGAGAATCAGGGAGAGAAAGATCTGCTCGGTCAGTCAATCTATACGCCGGAAGAAAAGGATGTCTCGGGCGTGACTGTGACCAACTGGGAGCCGGTCGGCGGCTATGCCATCCTGTTTCACTTCAGCGATGGCCACCGCACCGGGATTTATGCCTTCGATTACCTGAAGAAAATAGCGGAGGCGATCCAGCTGGAGACGGGCGGGGACGACGCGGTGTAGCTTTCATCCCGCGCGCACCGCTTGCCAGTTCTACATTCATCGGCGAGTATTTGGGAAAGCTGGTGGTTGCAGAATGCTGGAAAACATCGACGATCTGATTGCTCAAAGTGCGCGGACCCTGTGTGCAGTGGCACCAGTGTTGCCTCGGCTTGAAATGCTGCGCCAGGAGATGGAGGACGCAGAGCGGGCGGCGGGACGTGGTTACTTTTTTCCTGATGAAGACGAAAGGGTGCGGGGTGCATTCGTCCGCTATCTGGGCGCACGCGCGGCTCTGCATGAGACAGTTCGCGATTTGGAACCGGTGTTTCACGGCGAGCCACCAATGGCCGAACCCCAGAAGCTCCGGGTTTTCGCGGTGGCCTTCTGTGCGGCGTGCATGCTGATGCGTTCCGCGAGATTTATCGTCGACAGCTATTCGGGATCAAAAGTGGTCTGGCGAAAGCTGGACGAGGCGGAACCGCGGTACGGACTTCCGCGCAAACAGTTTTCGAACATCTATTCATCGGCCACGCATCCTCACAATGTCTGGCGGTTCTACCGGGCAGTTGAGTTCGCCCGAAAGCATGCGGAAGCACTATGGGAACTGGGTGACGATCCTAACATTGCACCTGTCATCCAGCTGCTGCGGGAGGAAGAACATGAGGCGCTGCGCATGAGCAAGCGGGCGGAGGCCAGGAGCCGGTTCCGCTACCTCTGGCACAGCGTAAACCGCCGAAGGAAGTCGACATTGAACAATATTCTGTTCGCGATTTTCGAGGGATCGGGACGCGCGATTTCCGAGCTGCAGAACCCGTTTCACGAAAAACGGGTATCGCCCGGTGTGATCCGCGAGGCACGGCGGCTGTTGCGGCCTGGCGACGCCATCGTGACACGCCACGACGATGCAGCAAGCAACTTGTTCCTTCCCGGCTACTGGCCTCACGCGGCTCTCTATGTAGGTAGTAATGAGGAACGGAGGGCGCTCGGAATGCAGATGGATGAGGAACGCTGGGCTCGCGCGAGGGACCCTGTGCGGGTGCTGGAAGCGCGGAAAGATGGCGTCCGTTTTCGGTGCCTGACCGATACCCTGCAAGTGGATGCCTTCGCCATCATCCGGCCACAGCTGGAGTCGGCGGCCCTCGCGCGCGCGCTGTCACGAGCTGCCGAACACGAGGGTAAGTTCTACGATTTTGAATTCGACTTCCGCCGTTCAGATCGGCTCGTTTGCACCGAAGTAGTTTACCGCGGGTTTCACGGAGTTGGCGGACTGGAGTTCCGGCTGACGAACCGTGCCGGACGGCCCACTTTCTCAGCCGAGGATCTGCTCGATCTAGCGGTTCAAAATATTGGTTATGAGGTGGTTGCGCTCTATGGTGAGAATGGCACCAGCCAGCTCACCACCGGCATGCCAGCCCGTGACCGGCTGGCATCCACCTACGGCTCCAGCGAACGGAGCGGACGAATATAACAATTCCGTAATGTGTTCTAGCGCACGTGCGTTAGGTCCGTACCGTTTGCTGAAAATGGTCGTCTAGGAGGCGATCCCACCCTCCATTCACTCCGTCGAACCTCACTTCCAAATTCGTTCATCCCTATGAATAAGCCAATCGTAATTAGTGCCTGGCTGGTATCGTGCGCCGCAGCTTTCGGGCTCGGGAACTATTTTAAAATCGGTAAAGCTGATCAGGGCTCCGATGCAGCAGCGGGCGGTGGCACCGGTGCATTCGTATCGGTAGATCCGAGTTCCACCGGTGGTGGAGGCGGACCGCAAGTGCGTGGCACAAAAAAGGCTACGGCAGAGAATCCTTTTGCAGCTTACGTGCGTGGCGGTGTCATTTCTCCAGAAGACATGAAGACGCTGATGAAGGATGTGATGGATGAAAACGATCCGCTCAAGCGTTCCGAATTGTTCAACAAATTGCTCGCCAACCTGACTCCTGAAAACGCGAAGGAGGCCTACGCGCAGCTCAGGGACTCGCGGGGACGCGGCGACATGGAGAAGTCACAATTGTTTTTAAACGCCTGGGGGCGCATCGATGGCGCTGGTGCGATGACTGAACTGATGGCGCGGCGTACGGCTGAAGGAGACAACGGCGGACGAGGTGGTAGAGGCGGAAGGGGCGGCGGTCCGGGTGGCAGAGGTGGAGATGCGTTCGAGATGATGAGTATCCTCAGTGGCTGGGCTACGACTGATGCAGGCGAAGCAACAAAGTATTTGAACTCGAACGAAACGATTGATGATCGTGAAAAAGGCATGCTGCAAAACGGGATCGTTCAGGGATTGCTCGTGAATGGCGTCGGTGAGGCGATGCAGTATGTCAGTGATCTTCCTACTGGAGACAATAGCCGCGAATGGATGATGCGATCGATCGCCGATGAAGTGATGGAAGGCGGGCTCGATAGTGCGACCAGCTGGGTGAACTCCATCTCTGACTCGCAGTTGAAACAAGGTGCCTTGAATTCAGTCGTCGGGCAATACATGCGGGAAGACATTGACGCCGCCGCCAAATGGGTCGCCACCATGGCTGGTGAGTCTTACGCGAGTGACGCCGTGCGTCAGGTCGCCGAACAGATGGCACAGACTGATCCACAGAAAGCGCTCGACTGGGCGGATGCTCTGGCCGCCGAGGCTCAGCCGCAAGTCTACAGAGAAGCACTCAATGAGTGGGCAAAAACCGACGTTACCGCCGCGAGTGAATACCTCCTTTCCATGAACAAATCTCCTGAGCGGGATCAGGCGATCACTGGTCTCACGTCCTCACTGCAGCGGGAAGATCCAGCATCCGCTATCGTCTGGGCTCAGGACATCAGCGATCCGCAGCTCCAGCAGGAGACGCTTACCAGCGTTGCCCGCAGCTGGTATTACTCTGATGATAAAGAAGCTGCCAGCGCCTGGCTGGAAACCAGTGGACTTCCTGCCGAAGCAGTCGAGAAAGTGATCGCTGAGCCCAACCGCGGTGACTTCCGTGGGGGCGGCGGATTCGGGGGGGGCGGCCGTCGCCGCGGTGGCGGCTGATCGGTCGATTGCTATTGCATCTGCCCGGTGATCATGCGCAAATCTGTGCATGATCACTTTTACTTCAGTTTCTTTGCAGTGGTGGATCCCGTTCGTGGCAGCCTTAGTTGTCGCCACAGCCTATGCGGATGATCGGGAAAAGCCGGCCGTTGCTGTAGGAGCGGAAATCCCAGCGCCTCCAATGGAGGAAAGCGAGCGCTCGGCAATGCTCAAGGAATACTCCGAGATGGTGGCGGCACTCACGGAGCAGATCAAGAGTGCGCCCGAGTCCATCGGCCTGTATTCCCGGCGCGGCGACTGTTACATGTTCCTAGGTGAGTTCGAGAAGTGTGAAGCGGACTACGAAAAGATGATCGCACTGGATCCGCAGTTGTTTGCGCCCCACTGGCGGCTGGGAATCGCCTACTACTACACCGGAAAATTTGCCAAATCTGCGAAGCAGTTCGAAGCCTACGACGGATACAACAACCGGGATCGTGAAAACGGAATCTGGCAATACATGGCACAGGCACACGTCACCGGCCTCAAGACCGCCCGTTCGACCATGTTGAAATACGAATTGTTCGATCGCGAACCGTTCCCCCAACTTTACGCGATGTTCGAAGGCAACGATGCGACCGGCGGCGACGGGATAATCAAGGCAATCAATCAGGCCACGGAAATCTCTGACAACGATCGGCAGGGCCGTTTGTTTTTTGCACAGCTCTACGTGGGAATCTACAGGGAGCTGACCGGAGACACACAGGCCGCGCTCAACTTGCTGCGCGAAGCAGCCGCCAGCAAATGGGGGCAAACTGCAAGCGGAGGCCCCACCTACATGTGGCAGGTAGCCCGGATTCATTTCGAGCGACTTGTCGCCCTGGCAGTCCGCGGGGAACTCAAGCCACTTCCTGATGCGATCAAAGGGGAAGCGGACTGACCATCTAGTCAAGCTCCCAAAGCAACACCACCGCCGTAGCTACTCTTGAACTCACCGTCCTTCAGGATAGCAACGCGATCTGGAAGCAGCGAATCAGTGGCCCATTCCAGCTCGGAATTGAACGCCAGCATCCAGCCTTGAACTTCGTTCATAAGAAAGCGCGGCAGTTCCCAGCGACCGTCAAGCGCTGATGCAAAATCGAGCCCCCGGCTTTCAATTTCTTCGAGGATTGCTTCCGGTAACTCCGGCATCGCGATTTCAGTAGCGTTGAGGTGCTGCATCGCCCGTTGTGCCGCACTACCTTCCCAGGTCCTGTACTCATCGTAGCCCACGGGTGTTGCGATAGTGACGAACTCACCCGCTTCACCAAAAGTCTCAGCGATTTGAAGAACGGATTCGAGCGTCTTCACGTCCTCAACGGTGGGAACTACGAACGTGATTTGCACTTCCAACTCCATCATCACGTCCTCAACGTCCTGGCGAGTAAAGAACTCCGAAAAATCTTCGAACGATCCGGAATTCACGTCCAGGACGACCGCTTCAACATTTTCAAGAATGTCGACGATTTCTGAGACTTCCGGCTGGTCGCCCATATCCAGGTAGAATCCATCTTGAATCCGGGGAGCATCTGGATCGGACTCGACCAGTGCGGTGCGGAAGTCGTGCGCTTGCAGGAGGTGATGAATGCCACGGGCACAGGCCGACTTTCCAGTTCCTTCCACGTTGTTGGTAACGACGATCAGCTTCTTCATTTCTAGATTGAATTGAGGTTGAGAGAATTATTCCTGAAATTTAGTAAACATATGGAGAATATTGAAATTGTCATATAATTCAAGTATTTATTCTGATTTTCGGATATTTAATACTAAGTATATTTTCCATAATCAAACAGCGATCGGAGGGAACTTTTCATTTTGAGGAAGTTGCAGAAGTTTCCCGGATCGCTCGCCAAGCGGATTTCTCCCGCTATAGTATCGAGGAGTTGATGAAACTGCGTCCAGAACAGCGATCCGAGAGAAGGTGGCGCGCACGCTCAAGTGCACCGCGCCGCTTGAATATGCGTTCGCAGGCGTGGGCAGTGATCCTTCTTGCAGCCATTAATATGGCAGTATTTGCAGTTCAGCACTTTGCCATTGCCGGATACCAGAAGCTGGTTCCTGCGGATGCTCGCGAGCTGGCGCAAAGCGCCGCAGAAGAGTTGAGGTCGGTGGGTTCCATTTCACTGGCGCTCGCACTTGACAATCGATTGCACGTGCTGGGAGAAGCGGACCGTATATTGAGCGAAGTGAATGAACAGCATCTGGAAGCAAAAGCGTACCTCGCAGAACTGCGAACCCGCCAGGCCAGTGGAGCAGCAGTGCCCGGACTCATGCAGCAAATCAGGGACGCCGAGGCGACTGAGCAGATGTTTCGAAAGGTGGCACGGCAGTTGAAAGTGTTGCCTACCCTGCTGGGCGGAAATCACGAAGCGGGAGGAGTAAGCCTCCAGGAGCTTCGCGAGGGCCGAGTCTGGACACTGGTGACACACATGTTCGTGCATGGTAGTGTGATGCATCTGCTACTCAACATGATCGTGATGATGGCAGCAGGCACCTACGTGGTGATGTGCATGGGGGTACAGCATTTCCTGACACTGTTTTTTTCAGGAGGATTGATCGGAGCAGCCCTGCAAATTTCGTTTTTCCCCAACGTCTACCTCATTGGAGCTTCAGCCGGAGTGTATGCGATCACGATCGCTGCACTGCTTCTGCTGCCTGAGGACACATTCTATCGATTCCGCATACGGCTGCGCCCGCACCTTGCGGCAGTTGGCATAACCATCGTAGCGGTGGCGATGTTGATCTGGACTCTGGCAGCAGCCGGCCCGGCAAACCCTCTGGAGCAAAGCGTCGCCCACTTGGCCCACCTGGGCGGAATCATTACCGGTTGGTACTATGTCAGGATGCTGGGAATCGTACCACGCGGCACATTCGTGTCATCTGATTTCGAAGCTTCAAGGGAGACCGGAGGCAGATGAGCCAGGCCAAGCTAAGCGTTCTTACGCAAGTATCGGACACAAGAAGGAGTAAGGGACGAGTCAGACGATGGCTCCTGCGGTTGCTGATCAGCATTCCGCTGGTCGCGGCCGCCGGACTGTTATTTGTAAACCTGTTGCTGATGGTCCCCCCAGTGAAGAAGCGCATTACTCACCGCGTCTCAGCAGTCGTGGGAGCGGCTACTCACGTTAACCGTATCACCTGGTCACCATGGGCAGGCGTGCGTGCGCGCAAAGTGCGTATCGCTGCGCTTGAGGAAGCGACAGCAGTGACAGATGCGCCGTTCTTTGAATCGGATACCGCCTGGATCAAGGTGCGCACATTGCAGCTTTTTAAGGGCGTGCTGGACATAGAGGAAGTGGGCATCGACTCGCCGCGGATCGCGTGCGTGCGTGCAGCAGATGGTCGCCTGCTGCTCCCTTTTAGCCGAGGCCTTCCGGCTGTCGTCATGGCAGCGCCGCGTCCGGGTTATGGAGTCGAAGTTCCCTCAGGGGATGCCACGGCGGAAATTGAAGCCCCGGGCGATGCAGGTGCCCCAGAAGATCAGGAACCACAGGAGCCACAGGACGGAGAGAACAAGCGGGTGACGACACAAACACCACAGCTGTCGGCTCCCGTTGCCCAGCGCCGCTCACTTGAAGTCCGCCTGGGAGAACTAGTGATTCGAGAGGGAAAGGTGACATTGTTAGGCGAGCCCGGAGGAAAAGGCATTGGCGAACTGCGTGATTTTCAGATGCACCTGGATATGAGCGGGCGCAAAGCCGGCACCTTCGAGGCAACCGGTGCCACAGTGCTGGGCAAACTGGAGTTTACAAAGATAGGCGGGAATGTAACGGCCTCCCCAAATGGATTCGAATTTCGAGATGCTGTCGCCACCTGCGACAAAGGAGCGGTCCGGATTTCAGGCTTGGCAAATCTGGGACTCACGACCCCGGGGATCCCCTTCGCAGTGGATCTAAGGACGGAGGGACTCAAGCCTGCCGCCTTTTTAAAAACCCATGCACCCATTGATCCTAACACTCAAACATTGCTCGACAATGAAATCGTCGTGGGCGTGCAGATTCGCGGATTCGCGCGCGCGTTGAACTCAGTGGCCGGAGCCGTGCAGGTCAGCGGACTGCAGATTCCTGTCGCCGATGTGCTACCTGCCTTTTCGCCGGAAGGAAGTGCAATCGAGCGGGCTGGCGATCTGAACTTTGAGATCGCCAAGATACGCTTCCACCTGAGCAATGGCGGCATCGCACTGGACGATGTGAATTTTAACGCAGACTCCGTAGTGCTGCGCGCCGCTGGCAATATCACTTCGTCAGGGGCTCTCAATGTCGCCATTCGAACCTATGTCCCTGCGACAGCAGTGTCAGCGATCGGAGCTTTCATGCGGGGCTGGCCGCGCTACCGCCTGATGAATTTTATGGGCCTCGAAAACACCACCTACATTTACCGAGACATGCTGGTGAAGGGAACGATTAGGCAACCCACAGTAGACGCCTGGGGCGATGGCACCTTCTATACTGTCCCCGCGCTACTGGATGAAGTTCGCGAGCTGCGGGAAGCAGGGAAGGCTGCTGAGAGGAATGCCGTGCCGCCCGGAGACTCGGAAAGCGCTGAACTTGTGCCGCTGCCCAGTCGCCCGGAACCAGAGAGAACTGGAGGGAGCCAGGAATGAGAATCATTTCCGGAGCCGCAGGCGGCATTCCGATCGCCTGTCCGAAATCGGTGACACGCCCTACGTCAGATCGTGTCCGTGAAGCGCTGTTCTCCATTGTCGGCAACCTAGTTTCCGGAGCACGGGTGCTCGACTTGTATGCAGGTTCGGGCGCACTTGGATTGGAAGCATTGAGCCGTGGAGCTGCATCCGTCGTATTCGTCGAACACCAGAAGGATGCGTGCCGTGTAATTGAATCCAATATCGCTAAGACCCGCCTTGAAGGAGCAACGGTAGTGTCGGCGACTGTCGAGAGCTGGCTGAATCGGCGCAATTCGACAGGCACGTTTGAACTCATCCTAGCCGATCCACCCTATTGCAAATCTGCAGACGACACCGATTTCGCTGCCGAGCTACTCAGCTCAGCCCCACTGCCCCGACTCTTGAGCCCAACGGGACTGATGATGATGGAGACACAGAGCAATCAGGCATTACCAGATGCACCCCACTTTGAAATGCTGGATCGGCGTGTCTACGGATCGACCGCTGTGCAGTTCTTCTGCTGTCGTTGATCGCGCTGCGCCCACGGCCTCCAGCTCTAAGGTATTCAAATCATTCGAATCCACATGGCCCCGGCTACTACTCCAGCAAGCGCCATCAAGATCATTATCGGGAGAGTTGCTCCAACCGACAATCAACAATGCCAAATTTCGGGCTTGCATTTTCTTCTTGGGTTGAGCCAAATAGGCACCCAAGAATCTACACACTATGAACGATACTGCTCAGCCAGCCGCAGATGCTATTGGCATCGGAATTTTACTTGGTGCGATTTTTTTAGGCCTCCTCATAGGCTTGGCGATAGCCGCTCTGATTTGTTACCTCGTGGCTCAAAACTACAAAGCGATTCCCGCTGCACACCGCAAGATGGAGCCTGGAAAGGTTTGGTTGATGATGATTCCACTCTTCAATCTCTACTGGATGTTTCCCGTTTTTCTTGGACTGGCAGATTCATTCAAGAGCTACTTCAATTCTGTTGGAGACGAGAGTGTAGGCGACTGCGGCCGACAACTCAGCCTTTGGTACTGTATCTCAACGTGCCTTTGCATCATCCCACTGGTCAACTCAATAGCCGGCTTGGCATCACTCGTACTTCTCATCATCGTCCTGGTGAGGGCGTCAGAACTGAAGAAGAAGATCGGCCCTGTTGCCTAGCAGTTCATTACTGGCGTTTCACCGATCCAAGTATATTGGTAGAGGCAAATGCCCTTTCGATCAGAGGTACTTGTGCTTTATATCTGATGTCCGCGCGGGCATCTACGCCTTCCCGTAATACGGGAACGATCCCCCGAATCGCCATCAAATCCTCGCGTTTTCCATTGCAGTTCCCCGCTGACGTTCTTATATCGGGCAGATGAAACGCGTACTGCTGACCACCACCTCCTATCAAGACACCCCAGGCGACCACCATGCATTGCTGGAGGGCCAGGGCTTCGAAATCGTGCGCGAGCGCGGACCGCTCACAGAGGAACGTATGCTGGAACTGGCGGGTGACTTCGACGCCTTCCTTTGCGGCGACGATGCCATCACACGGGGGGTGATCGAAAAATCACTACCCCGGCTTCAGGTAATCAGCAAATACGGCATCGGACTGGACAAGATCGACCTCGCCACTTGCAACGAAAACAAGCTTCCGGTGCTGTTCACGCCCGGCGTTAATCACACCACCGTCGCCGAACATTGCCTCATGCTGCTGCTGGCGATCAGCAAGCAACTGGTAGACCACGCAAACTGGGTGCGCGCCGGCGAGTGGAAGCGCAAGACCGGCCATGAGATTTGGAAAAAGCGAATCGGCCTCGCAGGTTTTGGCCGCATCGGCCGCGAAGTCGCGCTGCGTGCCAAAGCATTCGAAATGGAAGTCACGGCATTCGACATCTACTGGCCGGAGGAGTTCGCGAATGAACACGGCTTCAAACGCGCGGCGTCGCTGGACGAGCTATTCGAAACATCGGACGTGCTTAGCCTGCACACGAATCTCAGTGAAGAAACGCGTGGCCTGGTGAATGCCGAACGGCTGGCCAAAATGCCAAAGGATTCCATCGTTCTCAACACGGCCCGTGGCGAACTGGTGGACAACGATGCCATCATTGCCGCACTCGATTCCGGACAGCTCGCCGGATACGGTACCGATGTTCTGGACGTCGAGCCACCAGAGCCGGATCATCCGTTGATCAGGCACCCAAAGGTGCTCGTCACTCCGCACATTGGATCGCGCACCTACGAGAGCGTCCCCCGCCAGGCCATGCGGGCGACGGAAAACTTGATCCATTTCCTGAGTGGCGAAGGCGAATACCTTCAGGCCAACAAGTTTGACTAACATTTTGCACCATTCGCCATGTCTGAGTCCGTTGCCTACGATCTTCCGCACCGTCCGCGTCGCAATCGCAAGAGTGCGGCCATCCGCAGCATGGTGCGGGAAACGGAACTCTCGCCCGCACATTTCATCTACCCTCTATTCATTCAAGAGGGCACTCAGGACGATGACATCGCATCCATGCCCGGGTGCAAGCGCTGGAGCCTCGATGGCCTGCTCGGCGAGGTAGCCTCAGCCCAAACACTCGGCGTCAATGCGGTGGTGCTGTTTCCTGCGATTGCCGAATCGCTCAAGACTCCGCTGGCTGAGGAATGTGCAAATGATGACGGTCTGGTGCCCCGTGCCATTCGTGCGTTGAAAGCAAAGTTTCCAGAGCTGGTCGTTATCACCGATGTGGCACTCGATCCTTACAACAGCAACGGGCACGACGGCATCGTTCAGGACGGTCGTATCTTGAACGATGAAACGATAGAGGTTCTGTGTGCGCAGGCACTTTGCCACGCCAGGGCCGGGGCCGACATCGTGTCGCCCAGCGACATGATGGATGGCCGCGTGGGAGCGATTCGCGAAGCCCTGGATCTGCACGAATTTCCTGACGTTTTGATCCTTTCCTACACCGCCAAGTATGCGTCCGCCTTTTATGGGCCATTCCGCGGAGCCCTCGATTCCGCACCGAAGTCTGGTGACAAAAAAAGTTACCAGATGGATCCGGCAAATGCCCGCGAAGCCCTGCGCGAGGCTGACCTCGATGCCATGGAAGGCGCAGACATGCTCATGGTAAAACCAGCCGGACCGTATCTCGACATCATTCACCGCCTGCGCGAACACAGCGATCTGCCCATTGCCGCCTATCAGGTCAGCGGCGAGTACCTCATGATCAAGTCAGCCTCTGCCGCAGGCTGGTTGGACGAAAAGAAAATCGTTCTCGAAACTCTCACCGGCATCCGCCGCGCCGGGGCTGATATCATCTTAACGTATTACGCCAAACAGGCCGCCGAGTGGCTGAGGAGTGCGGAGTAAAGGTGGGAACTTGGCAGTTTCTGATTCTTCTTTTTTCATCCCCCCAAAGCCGTGCCACGACGCAGAAGCAACAACTCAAAACTCAAGACACCGAAATTTACCGCTAGGCGGACAATCATCACCGGCAGAGACAGCTTTGTTTTGGAGTGCTCCGGCTTCCATGGGCTTTTTCTGGTCGAGCCCTGTTCGTCGAGCAAAAAAAACGCCATGAGAACCGGCGCACTCCAGATTTAGAGCGTCGGAGACCGGCCGCAACTGTGTAGCACAAGCGATTGATGATGCGAAAAACGGAGGGGCAGAAACACTCAGCAATAAAGGCTACTCACCAGCGAAAGGAGGATTGTCGTACGTCTTGCCATCACCCGTGACACGCGGGTCGCCGGTTCTTTTGAGTTCCGCCATGAGTTGGCTCGCAAGGGTTTGCAAGGTGTTGGCGTATGCGGGATCGGCCGCGATGTTGTGGATCTGATCGGGATCTTTCTTTAGGTCGTATAGCTCCTCCTCTGGCCGCTTGCCGAATGCCAGATCGTAGAGTTCAGGGGCGGACGTACGATTCTGAACGAGCCATGCCTTAGTCGGGCTGGCATCCATATCGGCGAGAGTTGCGAAGGTGTTTTCAGTAAGCTGCTCTTCTGAAGGAGCGCTTTCGTTGGTGATATTGTAAGGGTTTCCTGCCGGCCAGCGATCGGGTTTGAAGTTGCGAATGTAAAGGTAATCGCGCGTGCGGAGGGCACGTTGAGGATACGGGAGGTTGTTGTCGCGTGCTTTAGCCACGTGGCGTTCGCGACCGGTGACGACCCATTCGCGATCGGTCGAAACGATGCCGGATTCTCCTGATTTCAAGATGTCGACGATGCTGCGGCCGGTCATGACTGCTGGCGGCGTGATGCCTCCCGCTTCGCAGAAAGTGGGAGCCAGGTCCATGAGGTTCACGAAATCATCGATCACTCTGCCGCCAGCGACTCCGCCCCCTGGCCAACGCACTGCCAGCGGCACAGCAGTGCCGAAATCGTAGAGATTCGTCTTTCCTCGTGGAAACCCAGGCGCGCCGTGATCGCCGCTGACGACAATCATGGTATTGTCGAGTTCACCCAGCTCCTCCAGTTTCTTCATCAGCAAGCCGAGCGCCGCATCGAACGCCATAATCTCGCCGAAGTAATCGATGAGATCCTCGCGGACGGTGTGCGTATCCGGGAGAAACTTCGGCATCTTCCCCTTCAACACGTCCGGTTCAAGGTTCCAGAGGGCCTTGCCGGATCCCTTGATCCATTTGCGATGCACATTGGTAGGCCCGAACCAGTAGCAAAACGGAGCGTCCCCCTCGCGTGCATCGAGGAACGATTGAAAATTCGCAAGAACTTCGTCGTACAGGCGCTGTTTGGCTTCATCAAGGCCCGTCCCTCCTTCAACCGCCCTGGTGACCTGCTGGGAAAATTGATTGAAGCTCCGACCAGCACTTTCATACGCAAATTTCTTCTCTCCGTAGGGAGCATCGTCAGGCGTGCCGGGCGACCACACCTTGTAGGTCTGGCCAATGTGGTAACCAGCCTCATGCAGCAGTAGAGGAAAGGACGGAATTCTGGTATCCCACTGCGCTCCCTGGAGGATTGCGCCGCGTCCGGTGCGCCAGAAATACTGTCCCGACAGCAGTGAACTCCTACAGGGCGTGCAGGAGGGCGCGGTGACATAGGCCTGCGTGAACAACGCGCCTTCCCGAGCCACGCGATCGAACACAGGCGTTTGTAGCGCAGTGTTAGGGACCGGAGTTTTCTCCAGTGCGGCGTAGGCGCTGGCGTACTTCCCCCAGTCGTCAGCAAATGCGAAAAGGATGTTTGGGCGGTCGCCTGCCGCAGCAGAATGGATGGTGAGGAGAATCGCGATTAGAACTCGGACATATCGACTGGAATGCATCCGATTGTTCTATGAAAACATCGTTCACTTGTCGAAACGAAAGAGGAAACCCCGGAGCATCAGTGCACGTCAGCACTGCGTGCAAATTCGTCCGCTTTCGTTACAATTTTGTGCCGATGATTGCCGATCCGTCCAAAACAGGCGATAGTGTTAAACGAGAAACACAGTCCAGAGCAGCGATACTGCTACAATTGACACCCTGATTACCGAAATCCCATGAAACCCACAGTAAATCTATTAGGCAAACTGTTTTCACTTGGCCTCGCAGGCACATTGGCATCTCTTCCAGCTCTCGCCGACGAAGGCAGGAATCCGGAGAAGCCACAGGAAACCCGACGCGCAGAAAAAGAGCCCAAAGAGAAGCGCGAGAATGGCAGGCCCCGCGATGACCGGAACAAGCGGCAGGAAAGAGACGAGCAACCAGGACGAAGAGCAACGCGCGAGTTCACCGGTGACCGCGATCAAGCACAGCAATCCGAACGAGGAAGTGCCCGCCCGTCCCGAGACCAGGGCGCCCCCAGAGATGAACGACGAATGCATGTGGCTGAGGCAATTAAGCACCTGCACGCTGCCGGATTGCACGATGTGGCGAACAGCCTACGTGAACGTGCGCGCGAAGCGATGAATCAGAATGCGCCACGTGACCGGAACCCTGGCCGCCCAGAAGGTGACCACCGGCAAGTGGGCGAAATTTTCGAGCGCATGGAAAACTTGCAGAGGCAGCTGCAGGAACTCCGGGAGAACGCCAGAAGCGGAGAAATGGACCGTCGTTTGGACAACGTCAGCCAGCGTTTTGAGGGAGTGGAGAACCATTTCCGTGAACTCGGCGGCCACGTCGAGCGCCAGGCAGAAGAGCAAGGGAAAAGAGTTGAGCACCACCTGGGCGAAATACAGCGGAACGTCGATGAGCGGCTGGGGGGGTTAGAAAAGGGAGTAGACGAAAGGATTCGCGACCTCGAAGAGAACGTCAATCGTCGCCTTCGCGAAATGGAGCGCGTCACCCGTGATCATTTAGAACACCTCGTCGCCAATCTGGAGAATTTAAATGCCCAGCATCACGAAGCGAACAAGCGAGACGATGATCGCGGCGATGACAACGACCACGATCGCGGCGATCACGATGATGACGACCACGACGATAACGAACATTGATCAGCAATATGGAGACGTAGCCCCATTGATATGGAGCGCGGCCCCATTTTGCATCTCGCTGTGAATGAGCCATTCTAGTTGTTCGGATTTTTAGCAGCCTGAAACCCAGCAAGTTAGGAATCTTCTGAAAAAGTTGGCACGGGCTTTGCGTTAAGTAATCGCAACACCGGACGGAAAACACTCCGCGCGGTGTTGAACGAACAAGAACTAACCAAACCTTAAAAAATCGAAAGATCCAATACCATGGCTACAGAAGCACTTACACGCGCAGAAATCGAAGCAATCGTCCTTGAGAACGCAGCCAAGCACCCGCAGTATCGCGACGCCCTGCTCGCTGATCCAAAGAAGACGGTTGAGACACAACTGAACAGCACACTTCCTGAGAACGTAACGGTTGAAGTCGTTCAGGAGTCACCCAGCAAGATCTACATCCGCCTGCCACACGTCGTCGCAGAAGGCGCAGAGCTTTCCGACGAAGATCTCGAGCAAGTCGCTGGCGGCAAAGACGACACTTATACCTGTAACGAGTCGATCGGCGGCTTCAACACCCGTAACGAGTTCAGCGCTTCCGTATTTTAATACATAGCAGCAGGAACTTAGTCGGGGATCTTTCCCTGGCATTGCATCAGCCCCTCTTCTGCGTTCCCGCAGGGAGGGGCTTTTTGCGTTTGGCTATTCATAAATCATAAACCCGCATCGGGTTGACAGACCGCCGATGTTTCCCTCATGATTGCCGAATGAAGAAGTTAAGTATGGAATGTATGGAATCACTGAGCCGGTTGTTACAGATGATTACGGTTCTCGCCGCAGCCTTACTGATTGGATGCATTGAGAGTTCCGTGGTGGTGAAGGTAAAGAAAGATGGCTCAGGAATTCTCCATATGCGCACTCACACAGCAGCATTGGTTTTCAACGGCGAGGAAGCCGACAACAACGATGAACACATCCCAAAAGGGAAAAACTGATCGCTCACACGGGCAAACTTGGAAAAGGCGTTACACTTCAATCCTTCAAGAAATCCAAGAACCGCAGCAGCTGGCCGGGCTTCGAAGTGATCTATGCATTCGACGATATCAACGACGTGGAGGTTCACTCGCTAATGATCTCTGATGACGATGAAAAGGCCAATCAGAAGAATGGATTGGACAAAGGAAGCGATTTCCGATTCCGCATGACTGATGGCAAACTCACGATTGTTTCTGGCGCTCCTCTTTGGAGTCCGCCAGCGGTTGAGGAGAGCAATACTGCTGAACCCGAACTCGCGGGAGCCGTCGACCCCTTCGCCGCAAAGCCTGCTCTTGAAGAGACGCCAGGCATCGCTATCACTTCTGGTTTCTCACGTGCCGAAGGAAAGCTGGCAGAGGCGATGTTGAAGGGCGCGCGCATGGGGTTTTTTGTCGAGATCGACGGTAAGATCGCCACGACCGATGCTCATTTACGCAGTGAGAACCTGATTACAGTGATCGATTTGGAACTCGATAAAGCCGTTGCAGGCGCCAAGAATCTGGAAGCATCAATGAAAACTGCGAAGACATTTGAGGAAGCTCAAGCCCTCGCCGACAGCATTGCTGGAATGAACTTCGATTTAAAGCCGGAAATATCAGTCGTCTTCAAGTGAGTTGATCGACCGTGCGATGCTGGTTTACTCAAAACCACTAAAGACTGGTATTCCGACGAGTAGGACAGATGCAGCAACTCACTCGCCAGCCTTAGCCACTGCTTCATCTTCGGCAACAAAGGCTTCGAGTCCACGTTGTGTGTAGGCGGATGTGGTGCGCTGCCCCACATCTCTTGCCACCGCTGTGATGGCACCGAAGACAAAGCGACCAAGTTGTTCCTTCTCGATCGCCTCCCTCGTGGTTTTTGGCTCGGTGCCGGGAGCCATCGCCAGTTCGAGCGCCTGCTGTGTTTCCGGATCTAGAATCTCCGCCCGGTGAACAAACACGCGGACGATTTTCTCAGGCTTTGGCGAAATTGTTAGAGGCAAGATAGCATCTATCACAACCTGAGGCGCTATCGAAAACACCCGCTGTCCGGGTTCCTCATACCATTGGTCATCCCAGGTAGCCACCATCGCCGCCGCCTCAGCAGATGTTAGTCCCGAGTCGATCAGTGCAGCTACCATCGAGGCTCCGAGTGCTTCGATCGATGCCTCGCGGCTTGTGCGGGCATTCAACGAGTCCAGACTGACCTCCACCCTCGGGAGATCGGCATCGCTGTTGTATGCAGGAAATGCGGGCAGCTTCTCCCAGCGAACGGCATCGGAAGTCGAACGCACGACCCACACATGCTTCATCCCGAAGGCACTGTTGTAATGGTTGAGGCTCATGGTTCCACCAGCTTGCACCTGCACATTGAGACCGGTGTCAAATGTTCCGACTCCCCTGTAGAACAGAAATTTCTCCAGTTGATCTGGCACCTGATTTCCTTCACCATCGATCGGTTGCACCATGCGGACGACCGCTGCCTCGGGCACGGCCCGCGCCTGGAAGTAGTGGTTATCTGGCCGATCCGCGTCGGTTGGCAGCTGCGCGATCAGTTCAGTCGCTTCGGCAGCAGGGATCAGTTCAACACCATTCCATCCGAGAGAACCCAGCATCGAACTACCTGCCGGGAAGAACTCCGTGAGCATCCCTCCGTTGACGTAGTTCACCGCAACGTCCACTTTTCGCCGCGTGTCGGTATAGAAATAGATGACGGGCGTTTCCATCCGTGCGGATCCGTTGATCGACGACTTCCCGGCGAAGCCGCTGCGAACGAATGCAGGTAAGTCACTGACGGAATTGACACCCTTCGCGTTCGGCGAGCTTCCCAGCTGCCACCCGCCCTGATACCAGCTCAAGCTGCTGCCAGTCGACCAGTGCAACGTAGTAAACGTCCCCCACTCGTGCGCCCGCAGCCCATTGATGCCCTGTTCGGATTTTTCGTTATTCTCACCACCACCGATGAGCGGAGAGACCAGAGCCAGCGAGCTGGCAACAACCAATGCAGAGTAGATCTTTCTCATGACGCAAACTCTCTCGCTTCTTCCGACCGCGCAAGCTATGGATCGTAACGAGTTTGTAAATGCCGAGCCCACTAGTTCAACGCCCGCTTCAAAAACGGCGCCGTCCGGCTCGTTTTATCCTTCGCTACCGCCTCGGGCGTTCCGGCCATGACGAGTTTGCCACCTTCTTCGCCAGCTTCTGGGCCGATGTCGATGATGTAGTCGGCCTCGGCCATGATGTCGGTGTTGTGTTCGATGACGAGGACGGTGTGACCGTCGTCGACTAGGGCGTGGAGGACTTCGATGAGCTTGCGCACGTCGGCCATGTGCAGGCCGATGGTGGGTTCTTCGATGAGATAGAGGTTGGGTTTTACCGTGCGGTTCTGGCGGATCTTTGCATGCTCGCTACGGCCGATGCCGCGAGTGAGTTGGGTGACTAACTTGATGCGCTGGGCTTCGCCACCGCTGAGGGTTGGGCTAGGCTGACCGAGCTTGAGATAGCCAAGCCCGGTTTCCAGCAGCAGGCGCAGGGTGCGGTGGATCTTTGGGTTGCTCTCAAAGAAGGTGGTGGCCTCTTCGATGGTCATGTCCATGACCTGGCCAATATTCTTGCCGTTGTATTCAACTTCAAGCGTTGCCTCGTTGTAGCGCTGGCCTTTGCATTCGTCGCATAGGACGTAGGACGTGGGCAGGAAAGCCATCTCCATTTTAATGAGACCATTGCCGGTGCAGGCTTCGCAACGTCCGCCTTCAGTATTGAATGAAAACCGGCTGGCGGTGTAGCCGCGCATGCGCGACGTCGGCAGGCCGGAGAAGAGTTTGCGAATCTCGTCGAACACTTTGACATAGGTGCTCGGCGTCGAGCGCGAGGTCTTGCCAATGGGTGACTGGTCGACCTCGTATACTGCACCCAGAAGATCAAAGCCGGTGACGCTCTTGTAAGGCAAGTCGCTGGCGGCCTTCTTTTTCTTCGTGCGGGCGACGGCATCTTCGGCAGCGGGCCGGATGACGCCGCGCATGAGGCTGCTCTTGCCGGATCCGGAGATGCCGGTGATGACCGTGAGTCTGCCAAGGGGAATGGCGACATCGGTGTTTTGAAGATTGTTAGCGCGCGCGCCTTTGACCCGCAGCCATGCATCTTTCGCGGTCCTACCAGGGAGTGGTCGACGCTCGCCATGGACGGGATGCCTCATCGGATCGGCGAGTGCCCTGGCGGTCGGCGAATCTTTGAAAGCCGTTTTCTTGCCGAGTTTCAACAGGGTAGCGGCAGCGCCATTGTAGACGATCTGGCCACCGAACATTCCGGCTCCCGGGCCCATGTCGATGACGTGATCGGCACGCTGCATCGTTTCCTCATCGTGCTCAACGACCAGCAGCGAGTTGCCTTTGTCACGCAACGCGACCAGCGTGTCGAGCAGTTGTGCATTATCGCGCGGGTGGAGACCAATGGTGGGCTCATCGAGCACATACAGCACGCCGCGGAGGTTCGAGCCTAACTGCGCTGCCAAACGAATGCGCTGACCTTCGCCACCGGACAGGGTGGTCGCCGCGCGATCGAGCGCCAGGTAACCAAGGCCCACTTCTTCGAGAAAACGCAGCCGTTGCGCGATCTCCACCAGGATATCGCGAGCGATCACGGCGTCGTTTCCAGAGAACTTGAACCCCTCCATCAATACCTTCGCCTGATTGACTGGCAGCGAAGCCACGGCATCGATCGGGATGCCCTGCACTTGCACCGCCAGAGCAGTCTCGTTCAATCGAGCGCCGCTGCAAGTCTCACACGTCTCCATCTCGGACGGCTCTGCATGGCCTCGACGTTGTTCCTCTTCCAGCTCTGCCGCCAGCATTGACTCCGCGTGGCTGGCGTCCAGTTCCGTGCTTCTGCTGGTTCGCGAGACGAAACCAAAGCCCCGGCAATTGCGACACCAGCCGTGCGGACTGTTGAACGAAAACAACCGTGGATCCAGTTCTTCGAATGAGCGATCGCACTTCGGGCACGTCATCTCTGAGCTGAACACGGTGATCTTTCCCTTCGCATCGATCACCCGAAGCGTGCCCTTGCCGATCTGCAACGCGCGTTCGACCACTGCATCCAGCTCCGGCCCGGCAGAGCGCACCTCGCCGACTACGGCATCGATGCTGTGCTCTTTAAAACGCGCCAGCTTCTGGAAGCCTTCGACCGCCTTGAATGCGCCATCCACATACAGCTCAGTGAAACCCTGACGCCCTGCCCAGTCGGCGACTTCCGTGTGGAAACCTTTGCGTGCTTTGATCACTGGAGCCATCACTTTGACCGTGCCTCTCTTCGCCAGTTTGACGATCTGTGTGCAAATGCTGGACAGGCTCTGCTTCTCCACCGGCACTGCGCAATCCGGACAATGCTGGGTGCCCAGCTTGGCAAACATCAGACGCAAGAAGTGGAACACTTCCGTGACCGTGGCGACTGTCGATTTGCCACCGCCGCGCGTGATGCGCTGCTCGATGGCGACCGTCGGCGGAAGACCGGTGATGTGGTCGATGTCTGGCTTCTCAAGCTGCTGCACGAACTGCCGCGCATAGGGCGACATGCTGTCAAGGAAGCGTCGCTGACCTTCTGCAAACACGATGTCGAATGCCAGCGTCGACTTGCCGGAACCGCTGAGACCAGTGACGACGACAAAGGAATCGCGAGGAATGCTGACGTCGATGTTCTTGAGGTTGTGCTCGCGTGCGCCGTGGATTTCGATGGCATCGCTCTGCACCGCGGCCTTGGGCACTACTTTGAAAATGGGTGCATCCTCAGCAGCGCGAGCGGTGTCCATGTTCAATCCTAACACTGATCGCAAGTAGTAACCGGTGTGGGAAGCGGAAACCTCGGCAACCTCCTCGGGCGTCCCCTGCGCCACCACCTCACCACCCTGCTCGCCTGCTTCCGGGCCCAGGTCGATCACGTGATCGGCATTCTTGATGACTTCGAGATTGTGCTCGACGACCAGCACACTGGAGCCCGCGTCTACCAAGCGGTGAAACACTTTCATCAGCATGGCGATGTCGTCAAAGTGCAGGCCGGTGGTCGGCTCATCGAAGATCAGGAGGTCGCCCTTGACCTGTTTAATGTTCGATCGCTCCAGCAAGTGGCCGACCAGTTTCAGGCGCTGACTTTCGCCGCCACTGAGAGTGTTCAGAGGCTGGCCCAGACGCAGGTAGGTGAGGCCGACATCCGCCAGCACCTGCAGTTGGGAGCTGATGGTTTCCCGCAGTTTTGCTTCTTTGTTAGTGCCTGAGCGATCTGGCGCAGAGAAGAATGCTTGTGCCTCGCTGACGGTCATCTGCAGGACATCGCGGATCGATCTTCCATCCAGCAGATACTCGAGCACTTCCGGTCGGTAGCGGGTGCCTTCGCATTCCGGGCAGCGAACGTAGAGGTCGCTGAGGAATTGCATCTCAACTTTCTCGAAACCATTGCCGGCGCAGCGCTGGCAGCGGCCATTGCCGGAGTTGAACGAAAAATAGCCCATCTGGATCCCGTTGCTTTTTGCATCCGGCGTCTCGGCGAACAATTTGCGGATCAGCTCGAATGCGCCGGTGTAGACGGCAGGTGTCGATCGCGGAGTGCGCGCGAGCGGCGACTGATCGACCATGATGACCTGTGAGATCAGGCCATCGCCCTTGATGTCACGGCAGTGGCCGGGTTCGTTGTCAGTGCGCCCGCCTTTGCGCCGCAGCAAATTCTCGAAGAGAACGTCATGCACCAGCGTGCTCTTGCCCGATCCCGAGACGCCAGTGACACAGCAGAACACACCGAGTGGAATGTCGACATCGATGCGCTTCAGGTTGTTCTGTGT
>JAGROY010000072.1:741-50717 GCA_020439995.1 Verrucomicrobiia bacterium | reverse complement strand
GAATAAAAAAGGCGACCGCACTGCTGCGGTCGCCATTTTTTCAAAACTTCTGGGCACAGCGGTTGTGTGCCGCGCGGTTCGTTTGCTCGTCGCTTGAAAAGATCAGGCCTTGCTGGCCATGAATTCAAGCACCAGAACAACGATAGCTAAGACTAATACTAGGAAATGCATTTGTAGCGAAAGGTTCAGTTGGTGGACAGAGACTATTTGATATCGAATTCTTTGAGACCTCCTGAGGCATCCTGCCACGTCTCCTTCTTGACCTTAGGAATCTTCCAAGTCTCGACGCCGGGTGTGCTGTCGACGCCGGGTGAGAACTTGGACGGCCATGAGAACAGCTGAACAAGCAAAAGAACGGCTGCGAGCACCACAGCAATGGCGGCAAGAGGATTGAGGATTCCTTCATCCTCTTCATCGTCTTCAACGACGGCAGGGCCTTTGTAAACCGGAGCACTCTGGACGGCGGTACCAGTAGGCTTGGCCATCGGCTGTGTGGGCTGAAGCTTAACAGTCGCTTTTGGCAGCTGCGCCTTAACCGCTCCGGCACCTTCAGCCACGGCGGCAGTAGCGGCAGCGGCTGGCTGAGTCAAAGGAACGGTCTTAGCAGCAGGTGCAGCGGGCGCTGGAGCTCCACCGGCTGGCTTTGGAGGCCCACCGGCTGGTTTTGGAGGTCCGCCAGCCGGCTTAGGCGGCGTGGGCGCAGCTCCTGCGGGCTTCGGCGGAGTTGGTGCAGCTCCTGCGGGCTTTGGTGGAGTCGGCGCAGCACCTGCCGGTTTTGGCGGCATCGGCTTTGGAGCTGCAGGGGAAGGTGTCGGCATAGGCGGCTTTGGCGCACCTCCAGCAACTGGCGTGGGTGGCTTCGGTGCCGCTGGCTTTGGTGGCGTGGGGGCTGCAGGCGCTGGAGCAGCAGCGCCCTCTCCATCAGCACGCAAGGTGATCCTTACGGTCTCCTTTTTCGCTGGAGCGGAACCCGCTGGCTTTGGCGGCATGGGAGGCTTCGGTGCTGGCGGCTTAGGCGGTTGGGGTGGTTGATTGTCACTCATGAGTGCTTGGCAGTATTTTTGAAACTTTTTCGGATGGAAGGCGCATTTATCACAATGCTCCCAACTGCTGTCAATGCTTTGTTCGGGCAAAACGGCTCTGAAGCGCGTTTTCTTAGCGAAAAGTGGGCCTTGCCACACCGCCAGCGACTTTCTCTGACTGCGGGCGCTCCATGTGCTAGATTTTTGAAAATGTTTGCACTGCACAGATGGCTGGCGTTTTCCGCCACAGTTTTCCCTTTGCTCACGCTCCCATCTGTTGCCGAAAGCAGTGACGGGGTTGATTTTCGCGCCGACGTGAAACCGTTGCTGTCGGATGCGTGCTACCACTGTCACGGGCCGGACGCGCACACGCGGGAGGCGGGATTGCGGTTCGATACGGCAGATGGCGCGATGGCAGTGCTCAAATCTGGTGAACGGGCGATCGTCCCTGGCGACCCCGCAGCCAGCGCCATGGTGCAAAGGATCACCAGCACTGACCCCGACGAGGTCATGCCGCCGCCGGACGCGCAGGTCACACTCAACAAAGCACAGATTGCTACCCTCACTCAATGGATCGCCTCAGGAGCAAAGTGGAGTGAACACTGGGCGTTAGTTCCCCCTGAGGCCCATCTGTCGGCAGATGCCTCCGAGTCATCGCCCATCGATCAGATCATCAAGGAGCGCCTGCAAGCGGACGGTTTCCCCATGTCTCCCGCTGCGCTAAAAGAGACGCTCATCCGTCGGCTGTCACTCGACCTGCGCGGACTGCCGCCCAGTCCGGACGAAGTCGACACCTTTGTAAATGACGCCTCTGCGGATGCCTGGGAGCGCCTGGTCGATCGCTACCTTGCCTCGGTGCACACCGCCGAGCGCCTGGCGATGGACTGGCTGGATGCCGCCCGCTACGCCGATACCAATGGTTACTCGATCGACGACCATCGCGACATGTGGGCGTGGCGGGACTGGGTCATCGCCGCCTTTGACCGCAACCTTCCCTACGACCAGTTCCTCACCGAGCAGCTCGCGGGCGACTTGATTCCTGGAGCCACGCCACCGCAAGTGATGGCCACTGGCTTCCTGCGCAACAGCATGAACACCCACGAAGGCGGCACCATTCCCGAGGAATACCGCGTGGCCTACGTGGCGGATAAAGTCGACACCGTGGCCACTGTTTTCATGGGGCTGACCATGAAGTGTGCGCAATGCCATGATCACAAGTACGATCCCATCGCGATGCGCGACTACTACAGCTTCTTCGCATTCTTCAATACCACTGATGAACCCGGGCAGGGCCCTGGCAGCGGTGGCAATGCCGCTCCCTTCATCGCGGTGGAGTCGCCATTCATCAGCAAAGAAGTGCTGCAGAGTAAAGCACGTGCACGGGAGGAGTGGCTCCGCAGCGCGCACAATGAAGACACCCAGAGCTTTAAAAAAGAAGTCGACTACTTCGATCAGGTGGAACAGACCGGTATCACCACGGTGATGGTGATGAACCTGAAACCGCGCGAGACATTTATGCTCGAGCGCGGCCAATACAACAAGCCGGGCGAACTGGTCACCGCAGGTACGCCCGCATCACTACCTGCGCTCACCGTTCAAGGTGGCGAAGGCACCGAGGCCACGCGGCTCGATCTCGCCAAGTGGCTGACGCAGCCAGACCACCCGCTCACCGCGCGGGTCGCAGTCAATCGCTACTGGCAGTTTCTTTTTGGCACCGGGCTGGTAAAAACGGCGGAAGACTTCGGCTCCCAGGGCGAACTGCCGTCACACCCGGAGCTGCTCGATTGGCTGGCAGTCCGATTCGTAAATTCCGGGTGGGATGTGAAGTCGCTGCTCAAGGACATGGTGATGAGTGACACTTACAAACAGACAACCACCGTGTCGCCCGAGTTGCTCGAAGCCGATCCGGAGAACCGACTGCTCGGTCGTGCGCCGCGCCATCGGCTGCCAGCGGAGATCGTACGGGACAACGCATTGGCTATTGCTGGGCTGCTTGTGCCCGAAGTCGGAGGCCCGGGAGTCTACCCCTACCAGCCGGAAGGGTTGTGGAAAGAAGTTAGCCACTATGGGCCGCACGCCTTCACTGCGATGGCCTACTGGCAGGGCACCGGAACCGACCACTACCGCCGCAGCATGTACAGCTTCTGGAAGCGCACCAGCCCGCCGCCAGGGCTCATGGCCTTCGATGCACCCTCGCGCGAGACGTGCACCATCCGCCGCCAGAACACTAACACACCCATTCAGGCGCTCGTGCTCATGAACGATCCGCAGTTCGTCGAAGCCTCCCGCGCACTTGCCAACCGTATGCTCACCGAGGCTTCCAGCGAGAACCCGGCAGCCCGCCTTACCCACGGCTTCCGCCTCGCCACCTCCCGCCTTCCCACTGCGAGCGAACTCAGGATCCTGAAGCGCACCCTGACAAGAAACCTAACCCGTTTCGAAAAAGACTCCGCTTCCGCAAAGGCCCTGCTCACCGTAGGCGAACTCTCCGCTGCCGTGACGGCCAGTCCAGCCGAACACGCCGCCTACACCATGGCCGCCAGTGTTCTGCTCAATCTCGATGAGACCATTACGGAACCTTAGTTAGCATTGGGTCGATTGGGGCCGCATTCAATATCATAGCACGACGGAAAAAAGCGATATATGGCTAAAATTAAAAGCTGGTCCGAGCATATTGGCTGTGGTAGTTCAAGGGCGAAGTGCTTGATGCTACAATCGAACCATGGCAAAGCCTTCAAGTGAGACTGCCAGCCAAAATCCCGGCCCTCAACGAGCTACTCATAGTCACTAACAAAAAATCGCCTATTTTCGCCGCGATGTACTAGGTTCTTCGCAAGTGAGTATCTCATTCAAAGTCCTTGGCGGCCCTGGTGAAGACAATGCCCTGCATGCTGTAGTCGATACTGGCCAGTCCCTGCACCCATTGCTGTTTGATTGTGGCGAAGGGTGCGCAGCACGGTTGCGTGTGTCCGAGTGTCAGGCGATTCAGCACCTGTGCTTCTCACACTTTCACATGGATCACATTGCTGGGTTCGACACGTTCTTTCGCCACAACTTCAACCGACCGGATCAACCCGTGCACGTTTGGGGGCCGGAGCAGTCCATCGACGTCCTGTACCATCGCTTCCGAGGATTCTCGTGGAACCTGCATGAGGGACAGCAGGGTGAGTGGCGCGTGCATGAGATCCTGGAAACAAGAATCAAAGAAGCCGCATTCTTTACGACTGAAGCATTCGCCCAGTTGCACGAGCGACAAGCGAAGGAGCGCACGAGATGCCAGCCTGCCGTCATTCTGGCCGATGCCGCCTTTCGCATCGAAGCCTTCATCCTCAACCATGGCACCACCCCATCGATCGGCTACCGGCTGGTGGAATCTGACGGACGAAACATCGACACCACCCGCCTTGCTGAGCTGGGAATGCAACCCGGCCGGTGGCTCGGAAAAGTAACCGACACTGCAGTCCCGGACAGAGACAGCGTGCTTGTGGGCAATGCGCCACGGCGGGTAGGTGATCTGCGCAAGCAGCTCATCGTCTCGCGCCCCGGCGCCAGCCTCGCTTACCTCACCGATTTCGCCCTGACAGATCACGACCGCGACAACGTAGTGCAGTGGTTGAAGGGAACGGACACGCTCGTCTGCGAAGCGCAGTACCGCCACGATGACGCCTCACTTGCCGCCAGGAACCATCACATGACGACCCGTCTGGTCGGCGAACTCGCCCGCGATGCCGAAGTGGGAGAACTCATTCTCCAGCACATATCCCGCCGCTACACTACTGCCGAATGGAGGGAAATGCTCACCGAAGCCCGGGCGATTTTCACAAACACTCGATTTCCGGATGGATGGGATTTTTTTAGTGTGTGATTGACATTAAGATGCTTTGCGTGACTTCCATACGGCATGAAATGGAAACGATATTCGGAGCAACTGTCATCATGGCCTAAATCGGGGCGCTACATCATGGCCCAGTTCGACGAGGACACGGTTGTCGTCTATCAGGCCTATCGAGAATCGATTGGTCGCTTTGCGGTTGAGAAGCAATTCTTTGGAGGAGATTTCAGTTACTCCCGGATGAGCTGGATCAAGACCAGCTTCCTGTGGATGATGTATCGCTCGGGATGGGCGGGGAAGATGGATCAAGAGATCGTTCTCGCTGTGCGAATCAAGAGGGAGGGATTCGAGGAAATCTTGGGCAGCGCAGTTCACTCCACATTCGTTCCAGAGGTGTACGGAACCAGTGACTGGAAGCTTGCAGGGCAGGCCGCAGACGTCCGCCTGCAATGGGATCCTGATCACGGGCCGAGTGGGGCGAAGCAGGAGCGAAGGGCGATTCAACTTGGACTGCGAGGCGATGCTCTGCGGCGCTACGGTTCGGATTGGATCGTTGCTATTGAAGATATTTCGGAATTGGCTCGTGAACGATGCCGGTTGGAAAAGGCAGGCGATCTCGAGAATCTGACAACGCCTGAAGAGGATATCTATCCTGTGTCTGATGCACGTGTCGCTGCTCGGTTGGGAGTTGCCAGTGGCGAGTCCGTTTTGAACTGCTTTGCGTGCCCATGAGTCACTCCAAAATTGAAATCATCAAAGCTGATACTACGACACTTGTCGTTGATGCGGTCGTTAATGCTGCGAACAGTTGTTATGTCTCTCGGGAATGTACGATGGTGAGAAAAATATCGCAATCACGGGGAATCGGCCGCAATCGGTTCACAAATTGACATTGGATGAGCAGTTGCTAGGATCTGAAAGCGTCACTTGCCCATGAACATTAATCGATATTTTACGCCGGTCATAATTATAGCTGTTTCAACTGGGTTTATGTCGCTCAGCTGCTGCGGTCAACATCAAACTCTTGGGATCGACGATCTTAATGAAGACTTGACCGACCTCCTCAAAGATACGGGGCTGCCTGCCGTCGCTGCAGCGGTCGTTGTGAAAGGCAAGATCAAAGGAGCTGGAGCGGTGGGCGTCCGCAAGGCTGGCGACCCTACTTTGGTGACAATCAACGATCAATTTCACATCGGATCCGGTACCAAATCGATGACAGCTACTCTCGCGGCTATTCTGGTTGAAGAGAAGCGACTGACATGGGATACCAAAGTTTCCGATGTATTTAAGGACATTGAGATTCATCCAGAAGCACAGAATGTCACACTGCTTCAGCTGCTTTCTCATAACGCGGGATGTCCTCGGATAGTTGGAGGTTCCCAGCTTTGGAATGGATTCATAGAGTCAACCGATCCGGGGCAAGTGCAAAGATACGACCTTGCCCGCGCCAAGTTGGCGATGAAGCCGGAGTTTCCACCCGGCACTGGCTACGCTTATTCAAACACAGGATTTGCGGTTGCGGGAGCGATGATGGAAGTAACAGAGGGCAAGCCGTGGGAAGACTTGTTAAAAGAAAAGGTGTTTGAGCCACTCGGTATGTCTACAGCTGGTTTTGGAGCTCCTCCTTCCTCTTTGGAAGGGCCTCCTAGCCAACCATGGGGACACGAATCCCAGCCCGTCCCTCCGACTCCCCATGGCGACAATCCTGCGGCAATCGGCCCGGCAGGTGCTGTGCATTGCTCAATCCTCGATTGGGCCAGATACGCGCAATTTCACTTGGGTATTGACCGCACACGATTGTTAAAAAAGGGTCGCTCACTTACTGTATTGCATACTGTGCAGAATCCGAAAGGAAGCTATGGGTTGGGTTGGCAAGTTTCGAACCACCCAGCAGCAGGATTGGTACTCTCACACGGAGGAACAAACAGAAAATGGTATTCAAGAATCTGGCTTGCACCTGACAAGAAGTTCGCAGTTGTAGTGGCGTGTAATTCGGGATCAGGGAAGGCCGCTGCATTGTGTAACAACGTGATCAATCGATTTGGCACGAAATACGGGATACTTCCAGAGAAAAAAGCTCCTTAAACGCTCAACTGAGTCTTGTCCGCCGAAAGAAACGGAAGCGATCGGCAGCCTGGCTCAATTCACGACCGTCAAGGAATGAAAGGTAGCCTGGAATCATCGCCAGGGAAAACATCAGGAGGTTAGAGCTTGTGACCGCTATCATCAGGTGCAGAGATATCCCCAGAAACATGGCTACCATTCGGGTTCTCCTGACAAACAGCAGTATTGGCAAGAGGAACTCAAGAAGCAGTGCACCATAGGTGCAAGCAGTGGATAGCCATGCCCAGTCAGCAAACAATGGGGATTTCCAGCGTGAGTATACTGACAGCATGTAATAGGTAAATGCTTCGCCGTTTCTCCAATGCTCGCTGGCTAATTTTACTATGGTCGTATCGATGTAGATTACCGCAAGCTGAATCCGCATCAGGACGATTCCGTAGCCGGGTACTTGCGCTGGTGGCGAAGGAGATTTGGTGAGCACGTTTCGTATGGTCCAGCAAGCTCCCAGTGGAGACACCATGATCAGAAATGCATATACCCGCATCGCCGAATCCGCTCCGTAGGTAACAAATCCCAGTTGGGCGCTGTATGAAACTTGCCAAACAAAAACACAAATCGCCGCGACACGTGGGATAATCCCAAAAGTCAGCAGAAGGGCCATCATTCCCGAAAACAAAAAATAGCTAGTTACGGCTTCAGATGACTGCAGAAAATAGAACAAGGAAAGATGGTAACGATTTCCATCCAAGTTGATCGGTACGATTCCCGCTGCGGAAAACAAAGTCTCACGATAATCCCAAAGATCGCAAATGTTAAGGAATGCGATACAGCCGAAAACAATACGAACGAGCGCGTATGCCCGTTCATCTTTGGGATCAAAGACTATTCGTGTCAGCAAGTTCGAACCAGTCATTTCGAGCCGATTAATAGTGGCCCTACTTTCTCGCTATGCGAAGGTGCAGACCTCAATGTGCGTATTTCTTCTGGAGTTACCGTTTTTGTAACCACGAGTTCCAGCATGAAGTGGGTTGGAGGATTTTCCAGTTCTCCATTCCGTTGCAGCAGAGCCGCACTCAGCTGCTGATAGTATTGAGTTCTGTATTGCTGGTAGCTATCTCTGGAAAGCATTTGCTGGAACAATTGGAAGTAGCGAAGCTGTCGGCGCGAATTGAATTTCTGAAACCCCGGCAGTATTGGCCCGAGAGTTTCCGATAGCACCAACCCGCCACCGCCGGGTTCCTTGAATCCCGTGTGAATCAAGACATTGAATTCTGATTGCTCAGGTACTGTATGAAACATCCCCCAGCTCTGCGACGTGCGGGTGACCTGGTGCACCAGCTTCAGCGGTGCACGAAGTGGTTCAAGAGATGCGACCCGGTCCAAGGATGTTGTCGCCATGGCCAGAGCATATGTCCAAAAACACACAACCAAACCACCTGCAAACACTTTATGCGCAAGTGGGTTGCTGCACAGAGTACTGATGCAACGATCGATCGGATCTTCAGTTTTCCAAGCCATCACATTAGGAAGCTCCGTTTAGAAACTGAGAGTAACGGTTTATACCATTCCATCTGTCGTTGGTATCAAGACGACGTACTTCCGTCAATTCGAATTTCCTCGGGGCGCAAGACTTTCATGGTGGTTTGTATTTGGGGCAGTGAAGCGAATCCTTGCCCCGGACGCGGACGATGAGATAGCGTTAGAGAGGCGCGGTGGCGAGTGGGCTGTTGGGCGAGGAAGGATATGGTTGGCACGGATTCCGGGTCTGGCTGGGCACCCTTGGGGATCAGCGTATGCTGGATGGCTGCTCATGCCTCATCAGCAATTTTTCGACAAAATCGAGCGTCCTTGGGCCTCACACCAGCACCGAGCGAGCGATGACCTCGCTCTCCAGTGTGCGATGCACCGGGCAGCGATTGACTATTTCCGGCAGCCGCTGGCGTTGATCTTGATTTATTGAGATCTCCAGAGATTTCGATGGCGCGATCGTTGGCGTCGATACGGCCTTCCTTTTACGTTCATTCTTCGTCGTCGTCGGCGTACCCTTTGTTGTGGGTGAGACGGACAGTGACGCCAGTGAGCGAGCACGAAGGCCTGTGGTTCACCCACTGGAAGATCAAGCCGTGCAAGACAGTGCGTGGCCGTCGCGGTTGGAAAAGTCAGCTGATGCTCGTTCATTCTTGGATTGTGATGAACGAGCGCAATGGATTGTTCTAGCGGAATCCGGGCCGATCTGCATCGGGCTCGCATGTCAGACAGACGTAGCCCCAACCTCCAAACCGATTTGATTATTTTCCGGGAATAGCTCGACTCCAATGGGTCTCTCACTCTCAGAGAGGGTTTTAGTTAGGCCCTTTCCGTCAGCATCCAGACCACAGTTGACCTTTCTGGTCAACACTTCTCCGGGAGCGATCCCGGCGAAGGACGGTCTCTGTGCCGTTTTTAAGCACCCTTAGGAACCCCGCCCTGAGGAGCGCCAGTTCACGTCGCGAGGTGTGACTGGTGTTTCATCCAGGTATGAGGAGAGATTTTTTACCTGACCCGAAAGAGTTGCCATGTATGCTCCCAGCGTTACATTACCGTCCATTTTGCTAATGCCAGTTGCCGATTCAGCCCCAAAGCCCGCGCCAGCCGATGGGGTCGACTTCGACCAGTTGGTGGAGGACTATTACCAGAACCTTTACAAGTTCGGGTATAGCCTGGCAAAGAATGAGGCGGATGCCACGGACTTGACGCAGCAAACATTCTATCGGTTTGCGACGAAGGGGCACCAGCTCAAAGATTTGTCCAAAGTAAAGACCTGGCTGTTTACCACGCTCTATCGCGAGTTTCTGGGAATCACCCGCCGCAATAAGCGCTTTACTCATGTGGAGTTGGAGTCCGCAGGTGCGGACCTCCCGAAAATAAGCCCGGGTATCAGCCGTCAACTGGACGGAAATTCTGCAGTGGAGGCACTGGGCCAGCTGGAAGAACGCTACCGGGCACCCCTGACGTTGTTCTATCTTGAAGACCTTAGTTACAAGGAAATTGCCGAAGCCCTCGATATCCCTATTGGCACGGTCATGTCGCGCCTGTCGCGGGGAAAAGAACAACTCCGCAGCATCCTGACCGAATCCACTCCCAGCTAACGATTGACGATGAACGTTGAAGAAACAAAAGACCGATTGAATTGCTATCGCCCCGGCATTGATGACCCGGCCGATGAGCTGTTCGCGCCAGCGTTGTCGGCAGTGAAAAATGATCCTGAGCTGGCGAGTTGGTTTAAAGAGCAGCAGGAATTCGACAGTGCGCTTCGCGGGTATCTCAAGAATGCTGAGATTCCAGAGAGCCTGCTTGGGCATTTGAAACAGAACGCCGGCGCGCCCGCATTTACTGATGATGCTGGTGACGAAACCGAAGGGGCAGCCGCCCCAACTAGAAAGGGTGGTACGGGCAACATTATTTTCGCAAGCTTCTGGACGCGGATCGCGGCTGCTGCGGCAGCGCTGGTCATTGGATTTCTGGTCGTCCACTCCTTCAATTCGCCCGCCAGTGCGGTGGAGTCATTTCGCGGAGCGATGGCCCAAAAAGCAACGGAGGGTTTCGAGCTGGATCACAAATCTGCGAACCTGATGGCAGTCCGCACATGGCTTGCGAGCCATGAGGCTCCGGTGTATGAGGAATGTCCGCCCTGCATCGGGAAGATGAAGGGAGTGGGCTGCCGTAAATTTGAGTGGAACAGTCATACCGTGTCCGTGGTTTGTTTTGAGAGAGAAACCGGCAAGATTGTGCACCTGTTCGTGATCGAGCGCGCAGCCCTGCCGGGGATAGAGAAAGCTGGCGAAAAAGTGCCACTCAAGCAGCAGCTCGGCCTGGAGACAGGTGGGTGGATGGATGGTAAAAACGTCTACCTACTGGTCGGCTCGCGCCAGGGCATTGCAGTGAGCGATTTGCTGTAAGTCGACACTTCGGTGACAGAGTAGCTTCTGGGCTCAGGCCACCGGAATCAGGTCTGAATTCAACCGAAATAAAGACGGCGCCGAACGAGAGAAGTGCCGAGCGCCACCAACGCGAATGCAATAAGCGTGGGATCGGTGGAAGCTGCGTCGGCGTGACGTTGAATCACTCTGCGGTCCTTGCTGGGTGAAAAAGTGACGTCGCCCGGTGCTGTTGCATATGGCCAGTCATCCTCAAATTCGGTCAGCCACCAGCTTTTCGGCACTGAACCCGCTGGCAGCCCCAGATGCTTCAGTAGAGCATCGCGAGAGTGTGTAATGTTGCCTGACCAGACTTTGCGGCCACTCCATTTTTCTCCGTCGGTGAAGTTGGCATTGTACGCTGTCTCGCCAATAAAATAAATTCGGAGCAAGCGGTCCGTCATGCCCAGCTTCTTCGATGCAGCTTTGGATTCCGGCTCGCGGTAGGGGAAAAGCGGTGCGTCAGTCTTAAAGCTGATGCGCAGGGCTGCCGCATCGATGTGCTTTTTTTCCGAGGCCGCCCCCGGCGCTCGACTGGTGTTGTCACCTGCAATCTTGAGTGCCGTGAATGGCCATCCCCTGGCAATATACGGCTCAGACCAAGTCGCCACCTCTGGGGAATAGGAGAAACCATTGTCAGCAAGCCAATCGGTCAGAGCGTCGCTCGACCCTGCCTTTAATACCACTGCATCGAATCCCGCCACGCGCTTGCGTTCCAGTACTTCGACCGCTCCACGGGACGATTTCACTTCACGCCCTGCGCAACCTGTTGGAAAGGACACACTTTTCCCGTAGCCCACAGGTGCCGTAACATGACGCAGCAGATCGAATGCCGCATCCCCGGCTTCCTCCAGGTCCGGCTTAGTCGGCGTCGGCACGATGAATCCGACATCATTAGCATCGCTGGCGAAGGCTGCCTGACGCACGAAGTGCTGCGTTTGAGTCCGCGCATCCCAAAGAATAATGACCGTTTGATCCGCATTCACCACCTTGGAGGATCCCGTGGAGACCGCACAGCATGCCGACGCTTCCCATGCAAATCCCAGCGAGGCACCAAGCACCACAAACCACGAAACTGAAAACTTCATCATCGCCCGAACGTAGATATCGCACCGCAGAATGGCAAGACAGGATTCTTGAACCTGCTTGCGCAATCGACGAAATTGAGGCAGGAAACGCCTGTGTTTGTCTGGACCAAATTTGCCAATGGCGCTGACCGCGACTCCTGGGAAGCGCGCCTCCACTCGATCGAAGACGCAAGCATCGTCTTGTCCGAAACCGTGGGCAGAAGCAACCTGCGCATCGACGCCTACTGCACGGCCAGGAAAACCGCAGAAGCGCTCAAGGCGGAGAACGGTGGGCGCATCACTGTTCTCAAGCAACAGGACTGGGTGGCGATCAGCGGCCAGCCGAAATCCCCGCCGCTCAAGATTCGCGACCGCTTTGTCATCAGCGAAGAAGTCTCCGCTGCTGCGCTCAAAAAATTGCGCGATGAATTCCCCGGTCGGACAGTGCTGTCGGTACCTGCAACCATGGCCTTCGGCACCGGCCACCACGCGACGACATCGACGTGCCTGCGGATGCTCGTTGATCTCGCCGATCACCTGCCGGAGGGAAAGTGGCGCATGCTCGATCTTGGAGCGGGTACTGGAGTCCTGGCAATGGCGGCACGGGTTCTCGGTGCCAAGTCGGCTGTCGGCTATGACTTTGATCCCATCACGGTGGAGATCGCACGCAAGAATGCCATCAGCAACGGCATCGACAGTATCACTTTTTCCAAAAAGGACATCACCCAGTGGACACCGCGTGGCCAGGTCGAATGCATCGCCGCCAACATCTTCTTCGACGTCCTCATCGAAGCATTTCCTAACATCCACGCCGCCCTCAAACCCGGCGGACACCTCATCCTCTCAGGCATCCTCAATACCTACGCAGACGAATGCCTGGCAGCAGGTGAGCAAGCCGGCATCAAGATGCAGCGCGTGGTGAAGCGTGGAAAGTGGATCACCGCCCTGGCTCAGCGCCCGTGCTAGAAGAATCCTCCAGAGGCCATTCCCCTCACTACCGCGCCGTGAACCGCTTGAGCAGTTCCCATGCTTTCGGCAGAGCGCAGGCGGCAATGGTTCCACCGACGATGTCCGCCAGGATGTCACCGGGGTCGTTGCCATTTCTACCGGGAGTGAAGCTTTGATGGAATTCATCCAGCACTCCGACGAGCCCGGCAGCAAGCACTAACACTGTGCCAATGCGAACCCAGTTGGGGGCTGCCGTGCGGGAGGCACGGGCGGCGAGAGCAAATCCGAGCGCCAGATGACCTGCGGCGAAGAATCCTGCATGCTCAAATTTATCGATATGCGGAATCTCAGGACCGGGAATCCCCTGAATCGACGACACACTGTAGAGCACGCAGATCCACACGACGTAACCAAAAACCCAGAACCTGGGCTGCCGGGCGAGTGTGCGAATCCCTTCCAAGACGGATTGCGAAAAGTGCGGGCCGACTAACCTTTGCGCAGCTCTTCCTCCATGCGCTCACTCAACCATTGCTTGATCATGCTCTGATAGTTGAGGTAGCGGGAACGGGCAATCCGCTTGATGCGGGCAAGCATCCGGGGATCAAAGCGCAAGGTGATCGTCGTCGACTCGCGCGAATCCGGCTTGTGCAGCGAGCCATTCATCAGCCGCGGATCGATCTGCGTCTTCTGCCAGTATTCGGCCTCTTCCTTTTCGTCTTCGAATTCTGGAACGTCTTTCCAGGAGCTGATGGAATTCATGGAGCGGTATCGTTGAAAAGTGTGAAGTGGGCGGCGGTCTGCCAGGAATTGGATGGGGATGGGACTTAAAGGAACTCCGCGTTCTTGCGGTCGTAGAACGTCGACTCTTCCTGCGTCATGTCGCGGGCGCAAATGACGCGGTAACGCTTGCCGTCAGTCCAGAAAACGCAAAAAATTCCCCGTGCCCCGACCGTCTTTCCCAGGCAGAAGTAGCGCGCGTCGCTGTCATCCGGCAGATCGCTGGGAAGCAAACGGATGCAGAAAGGATCCTCGAACGTTTCTTCGATCTCCTTGGGCGTTACCTTTCTCAGGTCGAATTGTGGGTCTAGCCAGTCAAAGTCCATAGATGGAAGCCGCCGGTTGTCCGGCTGATACAGGAAAAATCAATACTTGGAGTATTTAACGTTGGCGTTCAGGATGCATTTCCGAAGACTTCGGCGAGATTCGACACTTCCAACGGTTCTAACTTTCATAAACATCCCCTTTAAGCAATAGAAAACTTTATTATGTACACCATCGGAATCGACAGCGGCACTCAGAGTACCAAGGCCATAGTGGTGGATCTGGCCTCCGGCGAGATTGTGGCACAGGCGCAGGAAAAGTATGACGTTCTCCCCGGATTGCCCGCTGGCCACATGGAACAGCATCCAAAAACCTGGACCGATGCCGTCGATGCCACAGTGACCAGCTGCATGGAGCAGATTGGCGAGAAGCGCAGCGAAGTGAGGGGAATTGGAGTCAGCGGGCAGCAGCATGGGCTGGTGGCTCTGGATGCCAACGACCAGCCGGTGCGCCCGGCTAAGCTCTGGTGTGACACTTCCACCGCTGCCGAGTGCGCAGAATTTGACCAGGCATTCGGCGGGGCCAAAGGTTTGATCGAGCGTGCTGGCAACGCGATCCCGCCCGGATTCACCGCACCAAAAATCCTCTGGCTGAAGCGCAACGAGCCGGACAACTTCGCCGCCACCCGTTCCATCCTGCTGCCGCACGACTACCTCAATTTTCACCTCACCGGAATCAAGCGCATGGAATTCGGCGACGCTTCAGGCACTGGTCTGCTCGATGTGCGTAATCGCAAGTGGGACAATGAGCTGGTGAATTTCATTGATCCGCGAGTCGCCGGGATGCTGCCGGAGCTGGGATCTTCCAATGAGCCATACGGGACGCTGCGCGAAGAGTTGCGCCAGCGCTGGGGACTGCCAGACGGCGTCCTCGTCAGTGCTGGCGGTGGCGATAACATGATGGGCGCGATTGGCACCGGCAACCTTTCCGAAGGCATCGTGACTGCGAGCCTTGGCACCTCAGGCACGATCTTTGCCTGCTCCGAGAAGCCAATCATCGATCCCCTGGGAGAGATCGCCGCCTTCTGCGACAGCACCGATCGCTGGATGCCGCTCATGTGCACGATGAACGTGACGGTGCTCACAGAACAGATGCGCAAACTCTTCGGCTGGGAACTCAGTGCACTCGAAGAGCAGGTAAACGCCTCCGAGCCGGGCGCAGGTGGCCTAACATTTCTCCCGTATCTTACCGGCGAGCGCACTCCAAACCTGCCCAACGGCAGCGGTGTGCTGCACGGCATGACCACGGCCAATATGACACCGGCCAATTTTGCCCGCGCTGCCATGGAAGGCGTCACCATTGGCCTGGCCTACGGACTCGGGCGCCTGCGAGAGCTTGGCCTTACCGTTTCCGAGATCCGCATGATCGGTGGTGGCAGCAACAGCCCTGCCTGGCGGCAAATCGCTGCCGATGTGTTCGGTGTCCCCGTCGTCTGCCTGTCCACAGCAGAGGGCGCAAGTCTCGGAGGCGCTATCCAGGCCGCCTACTGCGTGGCCAAGGCATCAGGTGAAACTGCCGACTACGCCGCGCTCTCCGAGCGGCTCGTTCAGCTGGACGAATCCACCCGCTGTCACCCACGGGCTGATTTTGCAGAGCTGTATGCGGACAAGCTGGAGAAACAGATGGCACTGACCCGCAGCATGCACGCAGCAGGGCATCTGTAGCCAGCAGACGCTTGATGCTTTGGTGAAAAATCCTAACATCACCCCTAAAGCAAGGCTCCTCGGCTTCGCCATTGCGACTGTGGTGCGCTCCGTCGGCATGACCCTGCGCATCCGCGTGGAAGATCCCGATGGTCTGCTCGACTCACTGCCAGAGCACCCGATGATCTGGGTGTTCTGGCACAACCGCATCTTCTCGATCCCCGTGTTCTACAAGCGCCACATGCCCTCGCGCCAGGGAGCGGTACTCACCAGCGCCAGCCGCGATGGCGCCGTCCTTTCCGAGGCCATGCGACAGCTCGGCGTGGGCTCTGTGCGCGGCTCCAGCTCCAGGCGCGGCGGTGCCGCAATGTTAGGGCTGGCTGAGTGGCTAAAGGGCGGGCACGACATCGCCATCACTCCCGATGGCCCCCGCGGCCCCTGCTACAAACTGCAGCCCGGTGTCATCAAACTCGCCCAGCTCACCCACACCCCCGTCCTCCCGCTCATTGCAACTTACGCAAAAGCCAAACGCCTGCGCACCTGGGACAAGTTTTTCATTCCGCTTCCGTTCTCCAGAGTAGATGTCAAGGTCGGGCCACTGGTCACTATTGCCCACACCGATGGAGATGCGGAATTCGAACAGGAGCGTCGGCGACTGGAGGACTTGCTGGGGAGGGACTGACGCTCCCGAAATTCGTCAGGAGCGGCAAACGCGATGCGGAAATGCTGGCGAGAAAAGGACTTTCGTCACCTGCATTCCCAGATTGAATTCATCGGGTTTTGACATTGCGAGTGGATTGGTTCACGAATAATGCCCACTTCCCGGAAAATCCCCTATCCCGATTCAAAACTAGCCCCTCTCTATATGAAAAAACCCTTGTTTCTCGCCCTGTTGGTGGCGCCTCTCTTTGCCGTGCCCTCTGCTGTAGCCGACGTCGATCTGGTGGCCTGGTGGCCTCTGGACGAAATCACTGACGGTAAAACTCCTGATGCTGGTGGTGGTGGTTTTGACATGGAAGCTAAAGGAGGCATGGATGCTGACAGCATCGTGGCAGGGAAACTGGGCAACGCGATCACGTTTGATGGCGTCGACGATATTCTTTCTGTGACAAGCGGTGTCGGCGCTGCGCTTCCCATCACCCAGTATGAGCAGTACACCGTTGCGCTCTGGGTGCGGGGTGATTTTGAGGGCCAGAACGATCGCCGGGTTTTTTCTGAGGGTTCAGACTCGAGCACGAATCCGTTGTTTAACATTGGCACCAAAAACGATGCCGCCGATGCCACAGTTGATATCTTCTTGCGAGACGGAGCAGGAGGTACTCCGGGCCATCAGTTCAGCTTTGGCGATGGATTCGATGGCGAATGGCATCACCTCGCACTCATGCGGGATGGCGAAATTCTTAAGCTGTTCATTGATGGAGTGGAAGATTCTGAGTTCACCTTTCAAGAGACCTACGGGGACAACGTGAATCTCACTTCCATCGGGGCCATTCAGCGCGCAACTGCGTCAAATTTTTACACTGGAGATATTGATGATGTGGCGGTGTTCAAGAGTGTGTTAACAGAAGAAGAACTGAGCAAACTGATGGATGGTTCACTGCTCAGTGATTTCAACCCGGACGCAGATGGCGACGGAATGCTCGACTCCTGGGAGCTGGCCAACAATGTCGACGATCCAGCCGGCAATCCTGACGGTGACAAATTGACGAACCTTCAAGAGCACGACCTGGGAACCAATCCAAACAGCGGTGACACCGACGGCGATGACCTGGCTGATGACGTGGAGACAAAGACGGGCGTGTGGGTCTCTGCTGAAGACACGGGAACCGACCCGCTGGTTGTCGACAGCGATGGTGACGGTCTGGCAGACGGGGTCGAAACCAACACGGGGAACTATGTCAGTGCGGGGGACACGGGTACCAATCCCAATATCGCGGACACGGATGAAGATGGGATCAGGGACGGCAACGAAGTCGTGAGCGGTAGCGACCCGACGGACGAGAACAGCGTGCCTGAGACCAATGCTGTGGTGGTGGCGTGGTGGCCTCTCGACGAAGTAGTGGGGGACGTGACTCCAGATGCCAGTGGCAATGGCTACGATATGGATCTCAACGGTCTGGATGTATCAGCGCTGGTTCCCGGGAAGTTCGGCAGTGCCATGGCATTTGACGGATCGACCATGCTCACCCGCACTCACGAGGCTGGCGAAGACTTGCCCATCGGGCAGCATGAGCAGTATTCAATCGCTCTGTGGGTGAAGGGCAGCTACCTGGATCAGACGGCCGGGGACATGCGCGTTTTTTCAGAGGGTTCAGATATTGATCAAGACCCGCTACTCAATATCGGCACGCACAATGGCAACGCGGACGCAACCGTTGACATCTTTTTGCGCAATGGCGGTGATGTCGGTCACCAGCATTCGTTTTCCGAAGCCTTTGATGGCGAGTGGCACCACATCGTCTTGGTGCGTGATCAGGATGAGGTGCTGCTCTACGTGGATGGCGAACTCGATGACCAGTTCTTTAACTTCCTTGATCCCTACTCCCCGGACGTCACGAATAATACATCGATCGGCGGAATTCTCCGAGCCGCTCAGTCACACTGGTTCATCGGCGATATCGATGACGTCGCCCTGTTTAAAAACGCACTGGGCGAGGCGGAAGTGACAAAGCTGTTCGACGGTACTCTGCTGACCGGTGAAAACCCGGACAAAGACGGTGACGGTCTGCCGGATTCCTGGGAGGAGGCAAATGGCGTCACCGATCCTGCGGCGGATGAGGACGGGGACACGCTGACGAATCTTCAGGAGTTTACCAAACGCACCGATCCGAAGAGAGCTGACACGGATGACGACGGCCTCAAGGACAATGTGGAAACCGCAACAGTCACCTGGGTAAGCGCCGACGATACCGGCACCGATCCGCGCAACCCAGACACCGATGGGGACGGCCTCCTCGATGGAGTGGAAACCAACACCGGAACTTTCGTAAGTGCGATGGACACCGGCACATCACCACTTTCCCGAGACAGCGACGGTGACAAGTTCTCCGACGGCTCGGAAGTGGATGGCGGAACCGATCCGACGGACGCTGCCAGCAAACCAGCGGATGAATTGCTCGTTGGCTACTGGCCTCTGGACGAGATCAATGGCGAGATTACCCCTGATCTCAGTGGGAACGGTTACGACATGACCGTGGTCAATATGACATCCGACAACGTCGTTGCAGGCATGGTCGGGAATGCTTTGCAGTTCGACAGTATTGAGGAAACGATGCTGACCTATGTGGCTGACCTTGAGGCACCAGGGGACCTCCCGATCAGCCAGCACGAGCGGTGGTCCATCGTGATGTGGGCAAATATTGAAGGCGCAGGGCAAAATGATCTGCGCGTATTCTCCGAGGGCTCTGACTTAGATAACGATCCGCTGCTGAACATAGGCACTCACAACGGTGGTGCCGACGGAACCGTGGATCTCTATCTTCGAAATGCGGGAACACCCAATCACGAACATTCAATCGGTGAGGCCTTCAACTCGGAATGGCATCACGTCGCTTTGGTTTGGGACAGCGAAACACTCTCCCTTTATATCGATGGGGAACTGGATGATCAGACGTTTACCTGGAAGGATCCCTACAAAGAGGGCTCTACCAATACGACAACGATCGGCGGCATCTTGCGCGCAGCACCTTCACACTGGGTGACTGGTCTGATCGATGAGGTATCCCTCTGGAAGTCCGCGCTTAGCGCTTCAAAGGTGGCGGAACTCGCAGAGGGTGCCCTGCCAATCGGCGGGGGTCAGTTGCCATTCCAAGTGTCGACGGTTACCTTCGACTCTGCTGCCCGCAGCGCGAAGCTCGTCTGGGAATCGCGGGCAGGGAAGTTCTACTCGGTCGACCGGTCAACCAATCTTGAGGAATGGCTTGAACTGACCGATGGCGTGGAAAGTGCAGGTGACACGACAGAGTTCACTCATCCAGACATTCCCGCGACTGAAACCGAGAATTACTACCGCGTCCGCGAGGAGAATTAGTGTGAAAGTCTTCCAGATCCTCGCTTTTCCCGATATTTAAGGGCCAACTTAACAAAAGTGTGTCCCTGCGGGGAAAACGAGGTGTATCCGCTTGTGCATTCGCGGGAGGCTGTGGCAATGCTACGCTTTTCGCTCCAATGATGACCAACAATAAGCGGACCAACGCCCTGTTACAGCCTGATTTCCCGTATCCATGCACCATGGAGCGGCGTGATTGTGAATGCGGTGTGGTCGCTTCCTGCGCAGAGAGTCGTCTGCGCCTGCGATGAAACGCCGGGCAGTGACAGTGAGAAGCGGCGGAAGGCCAGGCATTCGCAACGCAATCCGGATTGCTGCGCGGACTACGGCTCTGGCAGGGATGGCGATGTCGCTCACCAGCTGCGTGCCCTCGCTCTACAGCGCCCGGGCGGACAGCGAGGTCTACCGCATTCTGGAAAAAGTGCGCGCCGAGCACAAGCTGGCCATGGCACCAGAGGGCGAGAAGTTCGATATCGATACGGATATTTCCAACAAAGCTCCCAAGGATATTTCGGCCCACGATGTGCTAAAGGAACGCAGCAACTGGGACAAAAAGCAGCTCTCGATCCGGGAAGCGATCGATCTGGGCCGACAGTTCAGTCGTGAATTCCAGTCCAGTAAAGAAGATCTCTACCTGGCCGCATTGAGCTACACGGGCGAGCGTCACCGGTTTCGTCCGCAATTTCTGGCATCTTCAACAGGAACACGCACTTGGATCCCCGAGGTGCGCACGATTGAACGAACGATCGAAGTCCCCGTTGATCCGGCCGTCGTCACCGCTCCCGCTGATCCCACTGCGGATGCGACCGCCGCAGCGGATGCAGTGATGGCGGCACCGGTAGCTGCGCCAACCACGGAAACGATCACCATCACTGAGGAGGAGCACTACTGGGACAAACGCGGCACGGTAACGTCTCGCGTGGGTGCGACCCAGGCGCTGGCCACCGGCGCGGATATTGGCATCAATCTGGTCAACGACCTGCTGCGATTCTACACAGGTGATCCGCGCAAGGCAGCATCCACGACGATTCAGGCAAACATTCTGCAGCCACTTCTTCGTGGCGCAGGCCCAGGAGTGGCGGCAGAGCAACTCAAGCAGGCTGCACGCGATGTGATCTACGAGGCACGCGACTTCGCACACTTCCAGAACACCTTCTCGGCCGACATCGTCGTCGAGTATTTTCGACTGCTGCAGCAAAAGGACACCGTCTACAACCAGTACAACAACTACCTGGCCCGAACCAAGACGACGGAATACCTGAGGGCACGTTCAGCGGACCGCGAGAGCTTGCTGGACGTGAAACAGGCCGAGCAGGCAGACCTTGAAGCGAAGAACTCTTACATTGACTCCGTTGTCCGCTTCCGCGCCGCACTGGACAACTTCAAACTGACGCTGGGACTGCCGCAGACCACTGATCTACGCCTTTCATCTGAAGAAATGACCGCGCTGGAGGCATCGGAACTCGTGCCGTTTTACCTTGAGTCTGATGAGGGATTCGAGATCGCGCTCAAATACCGGCTGCCACTGAAAAACGAGATCGACCGCTTCGAAGACAGCCGCCGTCTGGTGCGTGTGACTGCCGATGCTCTCAAGCCAGGTCTCGATTTTTTTGCCGATGCCTCGATCACCAGCGAAGGGCCGCTGAACTATCGCGACTTTAACGTCCGTGATCTTAATGCCAACGTGGGCCTCGCGTTGGATCTTCCGATCAACCGCAAGCTCGAGCGCAATGCTTACCGAGCTTCACTGATCCGCTTCCAGCAGCAGTTGCGCTCACTTTCACTCACATTCGATCAGCTGCGCAACACGATCGATCAAGGCGTCCGCGAGCTTCACCAGTTCCGGCAGAATTACATCATCCAAAAAGGTGCGGTGAAGCTGGCTGAAACACGCGTTGAAGGTGCGGAACTCAATTTGCAGGCGGGTGATGCGATTCTCCGCGACCTGCAGGACGCGCAGGACTCACTCATCAGCGCTCAGAACCAGCGTACCGCAGCGCTGGTGGACTACATGGAGGCGCGCCTGAATCTTCTCATTGAACTCGGAATCCTGAATCCCGAAATCGAGAATTACTGGATTTCTCCTGAGGCCAGCGTCGTGGATGTTTCTGTCGCGCCTCCTGGAGCATTGCCTGACTCATTTCTTGAAGGTGCTGAAGTTCTATCTCCCGACGAATTGTTCCCAGAGGACTAATTTTTCAGCCCTGTCTAACCATCCACTGATCGAAGCCATGAAATCAATGATCGCATCCCTGACCGGCTTGTTTCGCAAGCGCCCGATCATCAGCTCTGTCGTACTTGTTGCACTGTTAGTTGGCGGCTACCTGCTCATGCGGAACGGCGAGCAGGAAGCTGTCGGAGCCTTCCAGGAAGTAAAACGGGGCGACTTTCTCGTCTCCATCATCGAAGGCGGTGAAGTCCAAGCTGTGAATGAAGTGGAAGTTCGCAACGAACTCGAGGGCAGCTCGCGAATCATCTTTATCGTCAAGGAAGGGTCATTCGTAAGGAAAGGCGACCTGATTGTGGAGCTTGATGCAGGAGAGGCTGAGGATGCACTGAACCAGCAGCAGATCTCCTACGAGAAGAGCCTGGCGGAGTTTGTCGCTGCCGAGAACAACCTGATCATTACCAAGAGCACGGCGGAAAGCGCCACTAAGACAGCAGAGCTTAACGTCTTGTTCGCAGACATGGATCTGCAGAAGTTTAACGAAATGGAGCGCAGCCAGGAAGTGCGCAACGCGGAGATCGAGATCATCACTGCGAAAGAGGCACTCGAGATCGCAAAAGAGAAACTGCGCTGGTCAAAGATTCTGACCGAAAAAGGTTTTGAATCAAAAGCAAAACTGGATGAGCACGCACTCGCCGTTACCAACCAGTCTCTGGGCTTAGAGAAAGCGGAGAATACTCAGGAGATGCTCAAGGAGTTCGACCTCAAGAAGCTTGAGGAAACCTACGCGGCAGCAGTAAGCGAAGCCCGGCGGGAACTTGAGCGTGTCAAAAAGCAGGGCGACAGTACCATTGCCCAGGCCGAGGCGGACTTGAATTCCGCCAAGGCAACGCTCGACCTGAGCAAGTCGAAGCTCGACAAAATGAAGCACCAGTTTGAAGCGACCAAAGTGTATGCTCCTATCGATGGGCTGGTCGTCTATGCTACCGAGCGCAGCCGCTGGAGCAATGAATCGATGATCGAAGAAGGTGCTACCGTCCGTCAGCGCCAGGCACTGATCAAAATTCCGGACACCACGCAGATGAAAGTCCAGGTGGAAGTCGACGAGTCGAATATCAGCCAGGTGCGGGTGGGCCAGCCGGCGTTCGTGGTGCTGGACTCCATGCCCGACCGCAACTTTCGCGGCGAAGTTACCAAAGTGGGGCTCCTGCCGAATCCCGGCGACCGCTTTGGTGGCGGCACTAAGAAATACTCCACGGAGATCCTCATCACGGATCAGTTGCCGGACGGCGTGAAACCATCGATTTCAGCACGAGCGGAAATCGTGATCACCAACCTGCAGCAGGTACTCACCGTTCCGATCCAGGCAGTGACCACGATCAAGGGAAAGCAGTACTGCTATGTGCGCAAGCTCGGTGGAACGGAGTCCGTGCCGGTAGAGGTCGGCCTGTTCAACAATAAGTTCATTGAGGTCACCAAGGGATTGAAAGAAGGGGACGAAGTGCTACTGGCACCACCGCTTGAACCTGACAGCGACTTCAGCGGCTCCATCACCGAGGGCACCGAAGACCGCAGCAATCTGCCCACCGAGCGCCCCAAAGAGCGCGCTCCACAGGAGATTCCTGGAGCCGGCGGAGGAGATCCAGGAGCGGGGGGGCCAGGTGGAGGTGGCCCAGGGGCGAGGGGCGCTGGTGCAGGCAAGCCTGGAGGCGGTGGGCGTCCTACAGGTGATCGTCCTACAGGTGGAGGAGAGAAGCGTCAACGCGGTGAAGGCGGTGGCGGGAATGGTGGTGGCGGTGGTCGCGGGAAACCTGCGCCTGATCAAAACAGCTAACCAGCCGGAGCACCACACACCTTGAACAATCAGGAAGCAGAGCAGGACGCCATTATTCGCATCCGGGGGATCCACAAGATCTTCCAGGTGGGCGATGTCGAAGTGCGCGCCTTGCGCGGTGTTGATCTCACCATCACCGAAGGATCCTATGTCGCGATCATGGGTCCTTCGGGATCTGGAAAGTCGACCATGCTCAATATCCTCGGTTGCCTCGATCGCCCAACCCGTGGCGAATACTTTCTGGGCGGTGAAAATGTCGCCGACATGGAGGACGACATCCTGTCTCAGGTGCGCGGCAAGCGCCTCGGGTTCATCTTTCAGAGCTACAACTTGATCCAGCAGCTCACCGTCATCGAGAACATCCAGGTGCCGCTGATCTATCAGGACGTAGATGTGAACGCGCCGGAGCACATGCAGCGCGCCACGGAACTGGCAGAGCTGGTAGGCCTCGGAGACCGTCTCGATCACCGGCCCATGCAGCTGTCGGGCGGACAACAACAGCGCGTCGCGATCGCCCGTTCGCTGGTCAATGATCCGCTGATGATCCTGGCTGACGAACCAACAGGAAACCTTGACTCAAAGACCGGCCTGGAAGTGCTCGACTTGATCGACAAGCTCAACTCCGAAGGCAAGACCATCGTCCTCGTGACTCACGATGACTACGTTGCAGAGCGCGCACACCGCGTCGTCCACATGCGCGATGGCATCGTCGCCAGGGACGTCATCAACAGGACACCGCCTACCGGAAAGGAGAACGCCACCCCATGATTCCCTACCAGTTCGTCCACACCGTTCAGCTCGGGATCAAGAGCCTCTTGCTGCACAAGCTGCGCTCGGGCCTCACCATGCTTGGCATCATTTTTGGTGTCTGCTCGGTTATCTCCATGCTCGCCATTGGCGAGGGCGCGTCCTACGAGGCTCAGGAACGGATCAAGCGTCTGGGCAGCACCAACGTCATCATCAACAGCATTAAGCCACCGGAGCAAAATCAGGACGACAGCTCAAACCGCAGCTTCGAGCTGAACTACGGCCTCACCTACGACGATGCCTCACGCCTGCAGCACACCATTCCCTCGATCGAGCGCGTCGTCCCAATGCGCATCATTCGCGAGAACGTGCGCTATGATAAGAATGAGTCTCCGTGCCAAATCGTCGGCACCCTGCCTGCTTATAAACTCGTGCAGGGCATTGACATTGCAAAGGGTCGCTTCCTTTCACGAACCGATGAACTGCACGCCCGCAATGTTTGTGTGCTTACTGTAGGTCTGGCAAAACAGCTGTTTGGGTTCCGCGATCCAATGGAAGGCACCGTGCGCGTGCAGAACAGCTACTATCAGGTCATCGGCCTGCTGCGTGAGACCGGCACCATGGCGCAGCGTCCACAGAAGGGCGATCTGGACGGCGAGTCGGTAAACAAGAACATCTACATTCCACTGTCGACGGCCCGTGCCCGCTTTGGCGAAACGCTTGTGCGCCGAAATCAGGGCAGCTTCAGTGCAGAGCGCGTGGAACTTCACCGCGTCATCGTCCGCATGAAGGACACCAATGCCGTCCTCATTGCCGAGCCGCAGATCAACGGCATGCTCAAGCGTTTTCACAAAGACATCGACTACGAATTGATCGTCCCCCTGCAGCTCCTGCGCGAGGCTCAGGCCACCAAGCGCATGTTCAACATCGTGCTCGGCTCCATCGCAGCCATCTCTCTGCTGGTCGGCGGCATCGGCATCNNCATCATGAACATCATGCTGGCCACCGTCACCGAGCGCACCCGCGAGATCGGCGTGCGACGCGCCCTCGGGGCAAAGAAGCGCGACATCGTCCGCCAGTTCCTTATCGAAACCGTCGTCCTCTCCGTCGGCGGCGGCCTCATCGGTGTGCTCATCGGCATCCTCGTCCCCCTCGTCGTCTCTTACGCCACCGATATGAAGACCGTCATCACCTGGTGGTCTGTCCTCCTCGCCTTCGGCATCTCGGGCTTCACCGGAATCCTCTTCGGCCTCTACCCCGCCTCTCAGGCCGCAGAACTCGACCCCATCGAAGCCCTCCGCCACGAGTAATTGCGGGGCCGGAAAGTTGATCTTAGCTGAAGGATTCGCGAATCTTTAAATCAGAAAGGGGAAACGGCTTAAGTGAGCGGCCATTGTTCTCAAACTCAATCGGCAAAGCTTCGGTGGTTTGTTAGGATGGAGATTCAGGGATCACTACCTTTCCTGCAGCTCGGCCACCATTTCCTCCATGATCGAAAGTCCGAAAGCGATCTTCTTCAAAAACGAGGGGTTGTGGTGCACGACCTTGAAGTATGGGTGACGCGACCACACCGAACGCAGCTTGCCGTCCAGTTCCACGGCCTGTGCCAGCGTCTCCTGCCGCGCTGGATTGCCGCCCTCGATTCCCATCCCGCCCACGGCTGCGCTCTCGAAAAAGATGACTCCATCGTAGCGCGACAGTTCCGATTCCAAACTGGTGCCCATCGCTTCGAAAAATCCTTCTGACTCACCTGGCCAATACGCTGCACCATCGACCGTCCCGCGATCGCAGAGCAACACGCGCTCTGGATACTTTGCCGATTGCACGTCCTCCAGGTTCCTCTGCACGTGGTAGATTGCTTTTTGCACGGCATACAGGGCGTGCTCTTCCTGATAGCGGGGAAAGCCGCCGTTGAAGATCATCGTCGCCGCTTCGGGCACCACCACGATTCGCTCGCCGATCTCCCGGCGGAACATGTCGGCGGCAGTCGTCTTGCCGCCGCCCGGTCCACCGGTCAAAACGATTCTGCATCGGTGGTTCGAACTGTTGAGTGGCAAAGGCATCTGCGCAGTCAACAGCCAAACTCGTCTGCAAAAAAGGACAAAAGTAATATGGACAGGGCAGTCAGCGAACTTCCCTCCATCTCGGGTCTGATACCCTTTTAGGTAATCGCCGATACTCATTAACAGAAGAAGAAGCGAATCCACTGGCGGCTGGCACAATCACTGCTCTAGTTGAAGGGATTACCAAAATATGAAAGTTCACAATCAAAGCCTGAGCCGATGGCTGCTCACTCTCCAATGTCTCGCCCTCTCAGCTGCGGCGGATGCCATCCTGACAGACTCTTACATTGTCTCCACATCCGAGTTTGCGTTCGAGATTACCGACAGTGAAGACCCGCCGAGTGTCACCGACCCCGCAACCTTCACGGTGACTGCGGAAACCGTCGTTCCGGGATGGCAGGTAGTTGGAGGCGAGGGAGTCATTGATGGTTCCATCACCACTCCGTCCATAACGGTTTCCTCGGCCGGAACGGTCGAAATGACCTTGACTCACCGTTACAATTTCGAAGGTGACGGCACCGCGGCGAATGCTTATGACGGCGGCGTGGTGCAATTCAGCATCAACAACGGGTCATTCGAAACGCTGGAAGCGGATGAATTCTCTTCAAACGGCTACTTCACAGAGCCAATCATCGGGAACAACGTAATTAGAGACAGTCTCGCTTTCAATGGGGCATCGCCAGGATTTAGCGATGGAACTACGATCGCCTCTGTTGCTACCATTCCCGGCGTCTCCTCCGGTGACAGCTTGCGCCTTCGATTTCTGGGAGGATGGGATGAGGGATTCACCTCGGACGGACTCGATTGGATCATCAATGGAGTGGCGGTTTCAGTCGGAGGAACCGTTATCCTGAACGAAGATTTTTCTACCGGTGACGGTGGTTTTACATCGGAAGCTTCTGCTCCCGCAGCGACTTGGAGCTTTATCGAAGCAACGAATCCGGTTCTTGGAGAACTAGTTGCTACTAAAGAGGGTGGAGTTCTAACACTGTCCCTTCCTTTCGCCTGGATTGGGGGGGCCGAGTACAAATTCAGTATCGTCGGCAAGGACACTGCGGGTGGGGATCTTACCTATCAGGCTTCTATCATCGCACCAACTGTTTCATTCGCCGCACCGCTGGATTGGCCGGCTGCCTTTCCCGGGCCTCTGGGCGGCCAGGGGACATGGGGAGTCCGTACCTACTTGAATGAAGGAATCGATTCCGCGGAAACTCTGGAAGCCGTTCTCTCCTTTCTGAGTTCCGCAGAAGACTTCACGCCTGAACAGGAACCGGACACAGTCATCGATACGCAAGAGAATTACCTCAACTTCGTCGATCCATCTTCCAATAACATTGGCCAAACCTGGGGAGTGATTGCCTGTTCGCTTCCCTTCCCCGGCGATGCCCTGTCCACTGCCACCAATGATGGTGCAGCAAGAGGAGACGATCACGTCATCACTACCGCCCACGGATCGATTTCCATTGCAGAGGAATCTGCCTATACATTCAACATGCGGGGAGATGATGGCTTCATGCTTCGCATCACGGCACTCAATGGCGAGACTCCGGAATTTATCGCCACCGATGGCCCCGGCTTCGTCGATCAGGATGCCCGCAACATTCTCTACTACCCGAGCGGCACGGGTGACTCCAATACACGCGCTGTCGTTAACCTTATGCCGGGCACCTACAATCTGGAGTACGTGCATTGGGAAGGCGGAGGTGGATTCTGGTATCAAGTCGCCGCTGCAAAGGGTTTTTTCCCGAAGGATGAGGACACCAACACCTGGGCAGCCATTGGATATACCACCGACCGAACCACTCCGATCCAGTATCCATCGATCGTTGGCGAGTGGACTGTCCAGAGCACGCCTCCAGGGGTGCCGGTCGGCAGCATCTCCGCAGCTAAAGCGTCGGTGGATGCCGCAGTCGCAGCTGACTCCGTAGCCGCCACTTCATCGTGGACTCAGATCAATTTTGTCGATCCAGAATCTGGAGCTAACGGGCGAATCCCTGGTGATGTCCCCTGGCCTAGAGACACAGTCGGTGTTGATGACGACAACTACGCCATGCATATGACCGCAACTTTGAGAATCCCGGAAGACGGAAACTATCTCTTCGGTTTCCAGGGTGACGATGGCTCCGAGCTTTCCATTGGTGGCGCAAGTGAAGCATTTACAGAGATTGTCGAGAATGCCACTGGCGCAACGGCCATCGGCAAGGGCAACACCATCGCGGTAAACTCGGGCAGCCTGGGTGCAGTTGCGAACTTCAGCCGTGAAACTTCGGCACAATTCGAACAACCAGGTGCGATTGTCGGCAGCACAGACACTGCTGTTTCCACTACCGCCACTGATGGACAGAGACTGGGCGTGCCATTCCTTCCCGAGCTCAATCGGGCGGACGCTTTCACCGCCGAACTCTGGGTTAAACCAGGAGCCATTCCCGACGGACTTACCTGCGTCGTTTCCAGCGGAAACTTCGGCGATCCCCGCTCTGGCTGGCTCATCTATATGTCGCCAGGTGCTGGCTGGAACTTCCGCGGCTATAATAACGATGGGCTCAATGCCGCATTCGACATCACCGGAGGCGCACCTCCAGAAGAAGGTGAATGGTCTCATCTGGTAGCCACCTGGAATGGCAGCGAGGCCAAGATCTACGTCAACGGTGTCCTCGACGAAGGTGCGCAAGTGGATGGAATCACCGACTTTGTTCCCGCCACTGAGGCCATCACCAGTGGTCGCCTGCAAGTCGGATCGCGTGCGGACAATGCCTTCGGCTGGACTGGTACTGTTGATGAGCTTGCGATCTACCCGGCTGAACTCTCTGCCGCCACCATCCTGGAGCACTACAGCAATGGCGTCGATGATGAACGCACCCAGCCCTACCCTGAACTGGTCGCCGCCAGCGCACCGCTGGGATACTGGAGTTTCAATGAGACGACCCAGCCTCTGGCTGATCTGAACACTCTGATTGCTGACGTCCCCACCGGAGACAGCAGCTCAGTCGGTCGTATCTTCCTGACTGCTGGAGATTACCCGATCAGTGCCACTTACTGGGAAGCTGGTGGAGGATCCTACTTTGAGATCTTTGGTGTATTGGATACCGAAGGCGGATGTGCTCCGATACAGGTACTTCGCACGGATGGGTGGCCTAGCGTGAGCGACAATTCAGGGCTCGCTCTAGTCACTAACCCGGGAGTGAAACCCCTCTCTCTGGTCGGCGGCCTCACGGTGGCAGAAGACGGTGGCCTCAGCCTCACCTTCCAATCCACCGCAGGATCAAGTTACAGTCTCTCGTTCTCTGATGATCTCATCACCTGGACTGAAATTGATGACGGCATCGATGCCACTGGAACACTTACAACCGTGGAAGACCTTGCCGGATTTGTCTACGCTCCAAACATTCCGAAGCGCTTCTTCCGCATCGAGCTGAATCCTTAAAAAGTCTAAAGACTTAGTCACTTTAGTCTTGGCCTGGAACTCCGTTGCGCGGAGTTCCAGGCGTAAGACCTCAGCGGGAAGTAAGTGTTACTTCTTCTCGTTCCAGCCCTGCGCTTCGATGAGTTCCTCCAGAGCAGGTGCTGCGGCGAAGCCTTCGGGCAACAGCTTGTGGTTGAGCATGTAGCGGAAGGCGCTACGCACTTGCATCAGGTTGCCTTTGCGCTCTTCAAGTCGCTCAGGACTGGCTTGTTTGAGCCTGGCGATCATGCGGTCAGACATTTCGGCGACGCGCTTGAGGGTTTCCTCGTCCTGCTCATAGCAGAGTGATTCCATCACGCGCAGCAGTCTTTCGCTTCCGCGGAGTTCTGCGGAGTCTTCCCGGATAGAGGCGGCGATCTCTTTGCGCTTGGCCATTGCGGCTTCTTCGCTGAGTCGGCCGTCGGTGCCACCTTCCACTGCGCGCGGGACGAGCGGACGGTACCAGATATTGCGATACTGCACGGTGTTGCCGTGATCCTGCAGCTTCAAACGGCTCTTCTCAGGAAAGGGCTTCGGCTTCGAGCGGCTCTTGTGCCCGCCGCCTCCTTCGAGCGGTGTGCTGTCCTGCACCAGGACGCCATTGACGAACACCGTTACGTGGCCGGAATCGACCTCTTCCCCGTCCTTATAAACCGGGCGGCGGAACACGATGTCGTAAACCTGCCACTCGCCCGGCTTGTGCAGCGCATTGGCCATCGGAGGATTCACGCCGTAGACTGAACCGGCGAAGCCATCTGCGTAGGTGGGATTGTCAAAGTTATCGAGCACTTGGATCTCGGTCTCGCCCGCGAGGAAGATACCGCTGTTACCGCGTCCCTGGCTGTTGCCACGCACCTCGGTGGGAGCGGTCCATTCGACGTGCAGCTGGCAGTCGCCAAACTCAGCAACGGAATGAATGTCGCCCGCTCCGGGAGTGCATTGCAGCGTTCCTGCCTCGGTGCGTATCCACTTTTTTTCCTTACTGGAAGTCCAATTCGCCAGGCTGCCTTCGGCACCATCGAACAGGACGATGGCATCGGACGGCGGCGTGCCTTGCTTTTCCTGGCTACTGAAGGTGCCTGGTTCGACCCGTGGCGGCTGCGGGCGATTGCTATCGTGCACTGCCCACGGATGATTGGCATCCGGTGGATCGCCGTAAAAGCGATCGGCATGGGCTGCGCCGAGGATGCTGACGAATGGAACAATGCCTGCTGCGGCACGGACGGTGAATAATGTTTTACTGCGGAGATTTTGCATCCCGCTTTGTAAGGGAAGCAAGCCCCTTCATCCGCTCCCGCTTCAGATATTTTACAAACCAGCGATCGCCACGACCAGCGATCCGCCTTGCTGTGGAATGGAGGGAAGGTGGGACCATGCGCTGCTGGGCTTCGCTTGCGAGAGTCGATTCCATCGGGAATCTCGGTAGACAAGACGAGAAGCGCTCGGCATTGGGCAAGGACGGGATCGTGGCATCGGCTCCTGCCTGCTGCTTGTAGTGGGGACTTTGGTGCAGTGCCAGACAATGAAACACCGCGTATATTTCGTGTTTCTGCACATGTGCAACGTGCAATGTCAACCCGTTGCGACAGTAAACGTTCGGCAATTAAATGCCCTCCCGGAACAAAACGATGGAGGCGAGGGCGGGAATCGAACCCGCGATAGAGCTTTTGCAGAGCCCGGCCTTACCACTTGGCTACCTCGCCATCATGAAGATGGGCATCGTTCGGGCTGAATGGTAACACGCAAGGTGCTGCTGTCAATAAAGCATGGAGCGAACCTCAGAGGCAAAAGTTCTGCATGCCTGCAGGCTGATCTTGGGAGATTGTCAGCAAATCTTGAAGTTTAGCGTGTTTTATTTTCGGTTTGCCATGCCTACACCTCTTCGTCCATCTCGTCCTGCTGCCACCAGTGGATGAAGTATGCTGCCCCAACCACAGAAACGATGAAGCTCGCCATCATTAACCAGGAAATCCACTCGGCATCATGGCACAGCAGCGAACTCGTGCCCTGCAGCACGACGATGAGAATAAGGGAGCGGAAGAAGTCGACTTCTGAAAAGCAAATGACTGCGAACAGAATGATAATGATGCATAGATAGAGCGCTCCCCATAGTCCGCTGGCTGCGAACATCACATGAAGTGGCCAGGCCACTCCTGCCAGGAGTTCATAGGGGAGGGGCTCGAACGTTCTCTCAACGACCTGCAGTGGCTCTTTCAGATCGCTGAGGTGATCGATCTGATACGCGACACGCGCGGCCGTCAGTCCTCCCCAACCCACTACAAAAAATGCCAGCACGCGCAGGACGACGGACGTTCCCGCAGAATAGACGATATCGACCGGATCGAATTTGACGGGCATTTCACTCCACCTTTACCGCGCTCGCAGCTCAATCGAGCTTCTTCACGCGCACGTTTCTGTAGCGGACAAATTCTTTCGTGTGATCACCACCGCCGTGGACTTGCAGGGCGATGCCACCTTTCGCCGGATGGCGGGCTTCGGTCTCTGTCCACTCCATGATCTTCACGCCATTGATCCAGGTGGTGATCGTTGGCTTATCTCCGCCAACGATACGCGCACGGAGTTCGTTCCACTGGTCGGCGCGCCAGAAGTGCGACCACGATTCGGGCAGCACTGGCAGCGGCGTCTCGGGGTCACCGGTTTTCTTCGCGACGATCTCGGTTACTTTGTCGGTGAAGTTGTAGTTGCGCAGGTGCGGTTTGCCACCGAGGCCCTCGCCATAGATCCCCATCAAATTTCCATCGGCATGGTAATCGATCATCGCCTGGTAAGCCTTGCCGTCCTCAGTACTGCGCAGGAACAGTCCGCTGTCCGGGCCGAAGTCGTTGCGCATTTCCAGCACGACCTCGAAGTCGCCGAATTGCTCATCCGTGATGATGATGCCGCCATTCCCGGGAATGTCCTGTGAGCCAACAATTTCGCCATCTTCCACCACCCACTTGCCTCCGGAGGTGTTCTTGCTTGCCCGGGAGTGACCGGTTTCAGCGCTCACGTGCCAGCCTTTCAGATTTGTTCCGTCAAACAATGTGATCCAGCCGTCCTTTTCATCGTCACCTGCATAGGCGATTCCGGTGAGTACTGCGGCGAGGGCGATAAGAGTCTGATGTGATCTTTTCATAGGGAATTTGGTTTTCGAAAGATGCTAACCGGAATACGCCATCCTTCACCAGTGTTAATTTCATTCGAACCACAACTGGCACAGCTGGCTTCGGCTTGATCTGCTGACTGCACATGATAGGATACGACGTATGGAGGAATTGAGAATGTGTCTATTGGTCGGTTTGTTGTTGGCTCTATCGCACGTTTTCGTGATTGGTCAGGAGGAGGAGGCGGTCGCTTTGCCAAACAGAGCAGACGTTAGACCAATGCTTGAGGCGATGAGTAGTGGCGAACTCGATGCGCTGAAACCTCATCTGCACTCGAAGTATTTTGATCAGATCCCTGAGGAGGACAAGGCACTGGCGATCTCGACGATGGTGCCTGACATGAAGCTGATCGGTCTTGAGTTGTTGGCAGGGAAGATCAGGATGGTGGCGATCGGCAAACAGGACCGGGATATCCTTGAGCAATTGAGAAAGGAGGGAAGCCGGGTCTATCCAACTCCTGTGGCTAAAATTGGGCCGGTCACGGATGATGACGACGACTACGACCTTGGCTTGCTGCTGGCCCGTGAGAATGAGAAATGGATCTTCTGCCTGCCAACCTTCGAGGGCATCGCCAAAGAACTGGCAACTGCCATGGCGGTCCGCGCGCAGGGCGACTTGGAGGTTCTCCAATCAGCGATCACCATATACGAGTCGCGGAACTTGATGGTGCCAACTACCGCGCAGGGCTTGAAAGCGCTCGTCGAAAAACCAACAATCGCCCCGATACCCCGAAGCTGGAGCCAGATGATGGGGAAAGAACCGCTCGACCCATGGAGCAATCCCTATGCGTATCGTAGTCCAGGCATCAAGAATCCGAACAGCTACGATTTGTTTTCTCTAGGTGCAGATGGCAAAGAGAGTGACGATGACATTCATGCCGAAACACCGAAGTCTCAGGACTTAGAATCTAACGAACGGAGACGGGTAATCCTGTCGCCTGACCGACAATAAGATCGACTTACAACCCCAGCCACGCCGCGATGATATTCCGCTGCACTTCCGAAGTGCCGGAATAGAGCGTGCTGCCCAGGGCGTCGCGCAGATCGCGTTCGACCGAAAACTTGCCAGTCAAATAGCCGACGCCGCCGAGGATCTGCATCGCATCCATGGCGGACTGCACGAAGGCCTCGCTGGTGAACAACTTGGCGATGCTGGCATCGAACGAGGCCATGCGTGAGGTGTCCAGCTGCGTGGCTGCTTTGTAGAGGAGCAGCTTCGATGCCTCCAGCCGCACCTTCATATCGGCGATCTTGTGCGAGACTCCCTGAAACTTTGAGATCGGCTGACCGGACTGCACGCGCTTGCGGGCGAACTTGATGGTCTGCTCGAGGATGCGCTGCATCGCTCCCGCGTGCGCCGCGAACAGACCAACGCGCTCCCACATCATGGCGTGGTTGAACATCCCGACGCCGCCACCTTCCCTGCCGCTGAGCAGATTCGCGGCGGGCACGTAAACGTTGTCCAGCTTCAGTTCACCCAGCGGCACAGTGCGATGCCCCATGCTTTCGAACCGCTCGGTCACAGTGAAGCCTTCCGATTTTGTATCAACAATGAACCCCGACAGCCGCGCCTGTGCGTTCGCTTCCGGGTCCGTCACGGCAAAGACCAGCGCCAGATCAGCGACTGGCCCATTAGTACCCAGCGTCTTGATGCCATTGATCCGGTAGCCGTCGCCATCCTTCACGGCAGTCGCGGAGATCGACCCAAGGTCTGAACCCGCTCCCGGCTCTGACATGGCGTTTACCCCCACTTGCGTGCCATCGCACAAAGGCCCCATGTACCTGGCTTTCTGCTCCTCCGTTCCGAATGTGGAAATGGGATTCGCGGTGGCAAAGTGGTGCGCACCTACGGCGAACACGAACCCGCCATCTTCACATCCATAGCCGAACGCTTCCATGGCGATCGTCGTGGAAAGACTGTCCAGCCCGGCACCTCCGAGTTCCTCCGGCACCGACAGCGCGTGCAACTTGTGCTGTGCGCATTTTCCCCATAACTCGCGTGAAAACGTTTGGTTCCGATCGCGCTCCGCCGCGTGTTCATTGTCCAATTCGGTCTTCGCAAAGGCGACGATCTGTTTATAGAGGGCGGTTTGTTCGGCAGTGAAATTGAAGTCCATTTGTCTGAGATGGTGATCCGGGGAACGGATACCGTCAAGAGTGAGTGCCCGCACTTTGGCGTTGTCTCATTTTCATTCTCACGGATCGGTCTCTGCTTGCCACCTGCCTATCGCTTCCCCAGACTTGGCGTGCCATGTATGCCGATGAACTCCAGCAGTATCTTCTATCGCGCCCTCACACTACTGAGGAGCAACCGTTCGGACCGGAGGTGCTGGTCTACAAAGTGAAGGGCAAGATGTTCGCGACGCTCGGCATTGACGATGACGACGCACTGGGGCGGGCCAATTTGAAATGTGATCCTGACCGGGCGATCGAATTGCGCGATGAACATCCAGCCATCCAGCCCGGCTATCATATGAACAAGAAACATTGGAACACGCTGGTGCTCGATGGATCGCTGGCAGATGGGCTTGTGCGTGAGCTGGTCGATCATTCGTGGGAACTGGTCGTCGCCGGGCTGCCGAAGAAGGTGCGCGAATCTCTGTAAGGCGGTTGCCGGACTTCCTGCTTTCCCTGCGGGCTTTCAGGGCCTATGGATAAAAGCGTTGTACCATGCCTGAAGAAACCGATGAATCACCCAGCGTTGGACCGGAATGTTCCACTGAATCGGGGAACGGAAAATTTCCTGATACCCGGTGGAGTTTGATTGTTTCCGCCCGGGCGGAGAATTCGGTGATCGTGTCACGGGCACTGCAGGAGCTGTGCCAGCTGTATTGGATGCCGGTGTATTGTTACATCAGGCGGCGCGGCTCCAGCCCCGAGGATGCAGAAGATTTGACTCAAGGGTTCTTCGCGCAGTTTTTGCAGCGGCAGGATTTTTCCACTGTAAAAAGTGAGAAGGGCAAGCTGCGCTCTTACCTGCTTAAGTCGGTGTCGCACTATCTGGCGGACCAGTTCGACAAGCGCAATGCCCTGAAGCGCGGCGGCGGACAAGTCGTGCTATCGATTGACCAGGCCTCTGCAGAGGAAGGCTACCAGAGCCAGCTCGAGCCCCGCGATGATGCGTCGCCGGATTTGCTGTTCGAGAAACGCTGGGCGGTGACTCTGTTAGGAAATGTGCTCAATGACCTGCGCGAGAACTACGACAAACAGCGGAAGGGCCTGCTTTTCGAAACGCTTCAGCCCTATCTCTCCGGCACAGCAGGTGAGTCCCCCCTGGCCGAGGCCGCAGCAACCTTGGGCATGGCGGAGAGGGCGGTCCGGGTAGCCCTGTTCCGGCTGCGCCGCCGCTATGGTGAGGCACTGCGCGCTGCAATTCTCGAAACGGTAGTCGATCCAGCGGAAGTGGACGACGAGCTGAACTACCTCTTTACCGTAATCAGGCAGTGAACGAACCGACGGAAGGCCCGAGGCGCTGCCCGATGTGCGACGGTCCGCTGGGCATTGCAGCGGCGCTTGGATTTTGCCCGGGGTGCCTGCTGCGGCACGGTCAGGACGCTGCCGAAACGATCGCCGGCCCGGCCAGGTTTGATACCCTGCCTGTCACCGCCGATGAGATGACGCTGCTGTTTCCTGAGCTGGAAGTCATACGCCTGCTCGGGCGCGGAGGAATGGGAGTCGTCTATCTGGCCCGGCAGGTAGCACTGGACCGCATGGTTGCTGTCAAAGTACTGCCGACCGAGTCCTCAGACGATCCGCAGTTCTCCGAGCGCTTCCGCCGCGAGGCAGCGGTGCTGGCTCGGCTCAAGCACCCTAACATTGTCACCCTCTACGATTTTGGCGAGCGTGGCGAATTTCTCTACTTCCTCATGGAGTTCGTCGATGGCGTCGACCTGTCCCAGCGCATGGCAGCAGGATCGATCACTACGGATGAGGCGCTGTCCATTGTGCCGCAAATCTGCGATGCGCTGGAATTTTCACATCGTCAGGGCATCGTGCACCGCGACATCAAGCCGGCCAATATTCTCATCGATCGCAGCAGCGGCCAGGTGAAGATCGCGGACTTCGGCCTGGCAAAGTTCACCGGCCCCGCCGATCCATCATCGCTGGAAACCCGGTTGACGATGACCAACATGGCGCTGGGCACGCCGCGCTACATGGCACCGGAGCAGATGGACAATGCTCCGACTCTCGATCATCGAGTCGATCTGTATGCGCTGGGTGTCGTGCTGTATGAAATGCTCACTGGCGAGGCACCGGCTGGCAGTTTTGAGCCGCCTTCGGCAAAGCGGGCGAAGCTGGATGAGCGCATGGACGACGTGATTTTAAAAGCGATGGAACCCACTCCCGAACGTCGCTACGGTCAGGCATCGGAGATCAAAACTGAATTCACGGCGGCGATGCAGGCGCGCAATCTCCTCACGCTTTCCAGACGGCATCGGGCGTTTTTGCTGCGGGTTGCACCGGCATCGCTCATAGCCATTGCGCTGTCCGTTGGCGCAGTGCTCTGGATCAATCGGGAGAAGCCAGTGAGCGGTAACGCGCCCAGAGCCGCAGGAGCGCCATCGATCACCAGAGAAGCTGGAACAGTGTTAGCGTTTCCACTGTTCGCATCGCAGGAAGCCCAGGTACCGGAGATTTTGCGGGACGAAAAGGTGATCCAGCTCGCAACTGCGGAGTCCTTCGGTATCGCCTTGCTGGCGGATGGAACCGTTCGCGGATGGGGGGCGAACGATTACCAACAAGCCACCGTGCCGGACGGCTTGCAGAACTGCGTCGCCATCGCCGTGGGAAATGGAGCGAAGGCGGCCCACTGCCTGGCTCTCACTACCGATGGAAAGGTCATCGCCTGGGGCGACGACAGCTACCGCCAGGCCAGCGTGCCGGAGGATCTGCGGGACGTCGTTCAGATTGCAGCAGGTCAGTTTCACAGCGTTGCGCTCTGTGCTGATGGTAGTGTTAGAGCATGGGGCTACGATGTAGACGGGGTCTCCACCGTGCCGCCGGACCTGGGCAAGGTGAAAGCGGTCACTGCTGGTGAATATTTCACTGCCTGCCTGTCGGAAGATGGCCAGGTCATCGCCTGGGGAGCCGAACGGGCAGCGGCCTGCGCCCCGCCATCAATTCTCCTTGCCGAGACCTGCACCACCATCGCAGCAGGTGCATCCCACCTTGCAGCCGCTACCTCCGCTGGTGAAGTCTTCATCTGGGGTGAATGCCGCAGGCAGCGGCTTCCCATTTCTGCCGAAAGGGCTTATGCTCTCTTCGCCGGTGCCAATGTTACCGCTTTCGTCGATCCCGATGGCAACTTGCAAGTGATCGATACCAACGGCAATTTCGAGACAGTGGGCGACCAGCGTGCTTTGAGCATGGGAGTCAGCGGGCGCACGCTTTTTGCTGTCGTGGGTGGAAGCGAAACCTCGCGGAGATAGCCCTGGCTTTCCGGCAGAGCCAGGGAGAGGCGGCCTTTGATTCGCCTCCCCCTTGACCTTGAACCCCAGGAAGGAAAATGGAGCATGGAGATCGAGGCGGATCTGTGGGGTGCGACCGGTGTTGAGGTGGTCGGGGCTGGGCGATGTGAATTTCTGGGCAATTCTAACTAACCAGTGAGCTTACGCACATCGGCAACGCAACCATGACCCCGCCGGACTTTTGGGGACAAACGTCCTCGGGCCCGCAAACACTTCTCGTTGGGATTGGTAATCGCATGCATTTCGGGGAGGAATGCACGGCAGATTGAATTGCCGCGCGGATGCGGCTATACGTTTCGGCATATGAAGTTTTCTGCTCGTTTCCTTGTCGGTCCAGTTCTGCTCAGCGCCAGTCTGTTGTGCCCTGGATTGCTCCGCCCGTGCGCAGCGGAGGAGAGTGCATCGCCGCAGGATGCGAAGCTGCTGGCGGAGATCAGGGGCATTTTTGCCCACCACTGCTACAAGTGCCATTCGTCGGACAAAAAGAAGGGTGACTTGCAACTGGACTCGAAGGAAGGCGTTTTTGCCGGTGGTGAAAATGGCGCGGTGATCGTGCCCGGCAGCGCTGATGAGAGCGATCTGCTGCATCGGGTGCTTTTAGCCGAAGATGACGACGACGCGATGCCGCCGGAGGGCAGTCGGCTGGATGCCGGACAGGTTTCCCTGTTGCGCGAATGGATTACGAAAGGTGCGCCGTGGCCGGATGTGCAGGCGGGAACGTTCCGCCGGGCTCCGCTTGCTCTGACAATGCCACCAGTCCCCGAAGTGAAGACGCCCACGGACAATCCTGTCGATGCATTTGTCGATCGCTACTTTGCCCAACAGGAGGTCAAGTGGCCGGGTGTGGTCAGCGATGAGCTGTTCCTGCGCAGGGTGTATCTGGACGTGATCGGTTTGCTCCCCACTTACGGTGAGGTGTCCCGTTTCAAACGCGACAAGGATCCTGGCAAGCGATCACGGGTTGTCCGTGAATTGCTCGACCGCGATACCGACTACGCACTGCACTGGATGACGTTCTGGAATGATGCGCTGCGCAATGACTATACCGGCACCGGCTACATCGATGGCGGACGCACCCAGATCACTGAATGGCTGTACACTTCACTGGCGACGAACAAACCCTTCAACCAATTCACCCACGAACTGATCAGTCCGGTCGACGGCAAGGGCTCCAGCGGATTCATCAATGGCATCAAGTGGCGTGGTGCGGTCAATGCCAGCCAGGTGACGGAAATGCAGGCGGCGCAGAGTCTGTCGCAGGTGTTCCTTGGCTTGAATTTGAAGTGTGCCTCCTGCCACGACAGTTTCATCAATGACTGGAAGCTGGCCGACGCCTACGGTCTGGCAAACGTGTTCGCTACGGAGCCGATGGAGATTCACCGCTGTGATCAGGCGACTGGCAGGATGGCAGAGACGCGGTTCCTTTTTCCTGAATTGGGGGCGATTGCCGCAGATGCTCCGCGCGAAGAACGGATGAAGCAGCTGGCAGATCGCGTGGTTTCAAAGGAGAACGGCCGCCTGCCGCGCACGATGGTGAATCGACTCTGGGCGCGTTTCCTCGGGCGTGGGCTTGTGGAGCCAGTAGACGAAATGGATCTGCTGCCGTGGGACAGCGAACTGCTGGACTGGCTGGCGGCGGATTTTGTTGAAAATGGCTATGACCTGAAGCACACGATCCACCGCATTCTTTCATCGCGTGCATACGGGTTGAATTCGGTGCCGGTAGCCGATGCCAATGCGCTCACTGCGGAGGACTTCGCCTTCAGAGGGCCGGTAAGGAAGCGCCTGTCTGCCGAGCAGTTCGCCGATGCAGTGAGCGAAAAGGTGAGTCCGCTGTTTCCGAAGCCGGACTTCGTGCCGCCGACCGGAGTCACGGTGACAGTCCCGGAATTACCTGACACATTGGATAGGGCAAAGTGGATCTGGCTGGCCGGTGACAACGGAGCGACCGCTGCGGAACCAGGAGTGGTCTATTTTCGAAAGACAATTCGCCCATCGTTCGCGCGCAAGATTTTGAAAGCGGAGGCCTTTCTGACCGCTGACAACGCATTCGAGTTCTCAGCGAATGGAAAGCTCATCGGTAGCGGTGATGACTGGAGCAAGCTTTACTACGTCGACTGCACCGACGCTGTGCAGAACAGGAAACTGGACGTGGAGATCAAGGTGACGAACACGTCGAATGCAACGAATCCGGCGGGGTTATTCGGAGTGGTGATCATGAGTTACACCAACACGGAAGGGAAGGATGAGCGCCTGCTGGTGCCGACTTACAGTTCCTGGACTTCAGCGCGCTCCGTGGATGACTCCGCTTTTGCTCTGAGCGTGATCACCGGCGACAACGTTGAAATCCTGCCTGGCGAGGGACGTATGCAGATTTGTGCTGCGCTTATCAGCGGGAATGTGCATGTCCGCATTTTCGATGCGAACGGCAACCTGGCCGTCGACAAACCTGAAGCCGAGCTGGTCGCTGGTAGCGCGCTGAAGAAGTTGAAGGCTCTCCTGGTTGAGAAGACGGATGCGACCCTCACCCCGGACGAGAAGCTCGACGTGATCGCCAAAGTGAAGACTGTCGCGGACTATGACGGCTTCGAGAAATCTGAAGAAGTGTCGGTGGCTGGTGACGGTCATACCTGGAATGCAGTGAAGGAAGTCGTGCCCATGGATACGGGGTTCCCGGGCGACTATATCCGCGCAGTCGCGGTACAAAACAATCCGTTCCTGACCGCGCTGGGGCGACCGGTGAGGGATACCGTTTCCACCGGCAGAATCAGCGAAGCAACATTACTGGAGGCACTGGAAATCACGAACGGCGCATTCCTTGACCAGGCGCTCAAGACCGGCGCAATGGCACTGTGCGAGCGATCCCGCAATGGCACCCGGCTGATCGTGCAGCGCGTCTATCGCGAGTTCCTTGGCCGCGCGTGCAGCAACGAGGAACTGGCAAGCCTCGAGGCCAAACTAGGTGGCAAGAAGACGACTCCGGAAGCGGTGCAGGATTTTCTGTGGGCGGTTCTTGTCTCGCCGGAGTTCCAGATCATCTATTAGTTCGCTGTGCCTGAGCTGAAAGCCATCTACATCACTGCCGGTGCAGCCGGTATGTACTGCGGTAGTTGCCTGCGTGACAACACACTCGTACGCACACTACGCGCCAGGGGCTGTGACATCCACCTTGTGCCGGTCTACACTCCCATCAAGACTGATGAGGAAAGTGTGAGTGTGGATCGTGTTTTTGTAGGCGGCATCAATACCTACCTGCAGCACAAACTTCCATTGCTGCGCTACCTGCCGCGGGTTTTCGATCGATGGTTGAATCGTCCCTCAGTCCTGCGTGCACTGGCTGGTGGGAATGTTAAGATCAAAGCGGCAGAGCTGGGAGAGCTGACCGTTTCCATGATCGCAGGGGAAGATGGCGCGCAGAAAAAGGAGCTGCGCGAGCTGGTCGACTGGCTGAAAAAAGAGGCACGCCCGGACATCATCAATCTTACGAACCTCTTGATTGCCGGATTCATACCGATGCTCAAACGCGAGCTCAACGTTCCCGTAGTCGTGACGCTGCAGGGAGATGACCTCTTCCTCGGCGAGCTCGTGGAACCCTACCGGTCCCAGGTGTTGACACGGCTGCGAGAGCTGGCACCGCAGGTCGATGCCTTTGTGGTAAACTCGCGGTTCTATGCCGAGAAGATGCAGGTGCTCCTGCAGGTGCCTGCGGACAAGTTTCATGTGGTACCGTTAGGGATTGATTGTAGCGGATTTCCTGAACCGGTTGTCAGCGCGACACGGGCTGACGTTGATACGCCACCGGTGGTTGGATACTTCGCCAGAATTTCGCCGGAGAAAGGTTTCGGCATCGTGACGGATGCTTTCATCGAGCTACGAAAGCTGCCCGGGATGGAGCAGTGTCGGCTCAAAGTCGGCGGCTGGCTCGGCGCGGCGGATCGCGATTTCTTTGCCGAATGCACCTCACGGCTGGAGCAGGCAGGCGCGCTGCCGTTTTTCGAGCATATCGGAGCGCCGGATCGCGCTGGAAAATTGGACTTCCTGAATTCAATCGACGTGCTCTGTGTGCCGACGATCTACGAGGAGCCAAAAGGCATCTTCGCGCTGGAGGCGTTGGTATGCGGCAAGCCGGTGGTTCTGCCACGTCACGGTGCCTTCATTGAAATGATCGAGCGCACAGGGGGAGGCGTGCTGGTAGAACCGAAAGACACGAAGGCGACTGCCGCTGTGCTGGCCGAGTTGCTGGCAGATCCCGAGCGCTGTTTGGCGCTTGGTACAGCAGGCAGGAAAGGAGTACTGGCAGGCGCGACTGCGGAGGTCATGGCTGACGCAACGCTCAAGCTCTACGAGAAACTCCTGCCACGTAAATAAAAGAAGCCCCGGACCTACTCTCTTCCAGGAGATCCGGGACTTCAATTCCTGCCCACTGCTTGGCTGCAATAACCAAGGGGCCACCACTCGTTACTGTGTACTACGCAGTTTTTCCGATTTCGTTACGCAGTTTCTGAAAGAAATTTGCGGAAGCTCGGACAGGGCGAATCAATGCCACCCGAGTGAAATACATAATGTCTTAATCGCCAGCTACATACAGTGATGTATGCGGCCTGCGCGGAATTTGAGAAAACTCGTGAACGCATCCATTTGATCACCCGTTACATCCCGTTGCCAGTCAGCTGCTCTGGGGCTACCACTACGCCAAAATTCCGTGCACGACGCGTCCGTGCACATCCGTAAGGCGAAAGTCGCGTCCAGCATAGCGGTGGGTGAATTTTTTGTGATCGAATCCTAACAGATGCAGAATGGTGGCGTGCAGATCGTGGAAATGGACGCGGTTGTCGACAGCGTAGTAACCGTATTCATCGGTGCTGCCAAACTGGAGGCCGGGCTGGACGCCACCGCCAGCCAGGAACATGGTGAAGCCGTGCTGGTTGTGATCGCGCCCATCGGTGCCCTGGGCAACGGGTGTACGGCCGAACTCGCCGCCCCAGATCACCAGCGTTTCCTCCAGCAGCCCACGCTGCTTGAGATCCTGGATGAGAGCGGCTACCGGCTTGTCCATCTGCGCCGCATTGGCAGCGTGATCTTTTTTCAAATTGCCGTGCTGATCCCAGTAGCGGTGCGATGCCTGCACGAAGCGCACCCCGGACTCAGAGAAGCGGCGCGCCATGATACATTGCTCTGCGAATTCTTTGGTGATCGGATCGTCGAGCCCGTAGAGATCGCGCATGCTCTTCGGTTCGCTGGAGATGTCCTGCACCTGTGGCACTTCCATCTGCATGCGGAAGGCCAGCTCGTAGGAAGCGATGCGCGCCTCGAGTGCGGAGTCGACACCGCTATCGGCGAGATGGCGCTGATTCATCTGCGCCAGCAGGTCCAGCTCCATGCGCTGGCGCTCAGGAGTGTTCAGGGGATTCTGCAGGAAGGGAATGCTGTAGCCACCGTCCTTGCGCGCGATCTGAGTTCCCTGAAAGTGCGCGGGCAGGAATCCGGACGACCAGGCATTGGCACCACCGTGTGAGCCGGACGGGTCGATGGTGATGAACCCGGGCAGGTTCTGATTTTCCGTTCCCAGGCCATACGTAATCCACGAGCCCATCGATGGCCGGGCGAACGTATCCGACCCGGTGTGTAACTCTAACAATGCACCACCGTGGCGCGAATTGGTGCCATACATCGACTTGATGATGCACAGTTCATCCGAAATTCCCGCGATGTGTGGCAAAATCTCACTGACCGTGGCTCCCGCCTGTCCGTGCTGGCTGAAGGCGAAGGGGGATGCCAGCAAATTCCCCGTCGGGCTGGAAACCACGCGGGGCTTGTCGAACGGTAGCGGCTTGCCGTTGTCCTTTTGCAGCTGCGGCTTGTAGTCGAACAGGTCTACCTGCGACGGCCCGCCGTGCATGAACAGGAAGATCACCCGCTTGGCCCTTGCCGCGAGCGGCGGCTTGCGGGCGAGCAGTGGACTCGCTGCTGCAGGTTGCGCTGCCCGTGCTTCATCGGCCAGGAAAGTGTGCAGGGCAAGGGCACCGAATCCTGTTGCGGACATTCGCAGCATCGCGCGCCGGTTCATCGGCAGCGATTCGCGGTTGTGGCAGAGTGAGCGACGGTTTGGTATGATCATTCGACGTAGAGGAATTCGTTGCTGGCGAGAAGGACGCGGGCCAGCGCCTGCAAGCCGTCTTCTCCATTGCCGCTGTCCGACGGGTAGCGGCTGACAAAGGCTTCTGCCGCAGTCCTTTCGTGAGCTTCCGGTGCACGGCCCAGGATGCGCTGGTAAAGATCGGCAAGGGCATCACTGGTCGCGGACGCTTTGCCCGCCAGCGCCTTTGCCGCATCGAATACCAGTGGCCCATTCATCATGAAAAGCGACTGCGGTGCCACAGTGGACGCCTTGCGATCGCCATCGATCATTGATGGATCGGCAAAGTCGAACGCGACAAAGGCATCGTAAACACCGCTGCGCATGATCGGCAGATACACGGCGCGGCGTCTGGTCTGCCAGTAGCTGCTCAGCTTCCCCTTGTTCGCATACTTTCCGAACTCGTCGGTAAGCAACTGCCCGAACATTTGACCGTCGAGCAGGCCGCTGATACTCAGCAGGGAATCGCGCACTTCCTCAGCATCCAGGCGTCGACGATCAAAGCGCCAGAGATACGTGTTGGATGGATCGATCTCCGCGCTCGCGGCATCATACTGCGTGCTGCGCCGGTAGGTTTCCGAGGCCATGATGTAGCGGTGCATGGCTTTGATCGACCAGCCGCTCTCGATGAATTTTACGGCCAGGTGATCGAGCAGCTTTTGATTCGTCGGCGCCTCTCCCAGTCGACCGAAATTATCTGTGGAGGGAACGATTCCCCGGCCAAAGTGCCAGCGCCACAGACGGTTCATCATTACCCGTGCAGTGAGCGGATTGTCAGGATCCGCGATCCATTGCGCCAGTTGCAACCGGCCGCTCTGGCCCTGTGGAATCGGCGGCTGCTCCTCACCCGCCAGCACTACAGGAAAACGGCGGGGCGCGTCTTCCCCCAGTGTCAGATAGTTGCCGCGCAGGTGCACCTTGGTGTCTTCAGGCTCGCCCTCGCGCACAGACATGATGCGGATCGATCGACTTTCGCGATCGGCACGCAGCGCCGCCAGCTTCTTGTCGGTCTCCTTTTTTGCCTCATCGTCCTGATCCTTCTTCGAAGCTTCGAGAGCGCTGATCTCCGCATCCAGCGCTTTCACCTCCGGTGGCGAGACATCGTGCTCGTGCCATTTTGCCACCACCGAGTAGTTCGTCATGGTCGTCGTGCTTTTGAAGATACCTGCCAGCCCGTAGTAATCCTTGGCAGAGATCGGATCAAATTTGTGATCATGGCAGCGCGCGCAACCAAACGTCAGCCCCAGAAACGCGCGTCCGGTGGTGTCGATCTGATCATCGACGATGTCCATGCGCATCTTCATCGGATCGTCGCAGGCCAGCATCTTCGCGCCTATCGACAAGAACCCCGCCGCGATTGTCTGCTGATGTTCTGGATCATTGTTAGTCGGTAAGAGATCACCAGCGAGCTGCTCGGTGATAAACCGGTCGTACGGCATGTCGTCATTGAATGCCCGGATCACGTAGTCGCGATAGCGGAAGGCGCTGGTGTAGGCCATGTTCTCGTCCAGCCCGTTGGTGTCCGCATAGCGGGCAATGTCCAGCCAGTGACGTCCCCAGCGTTCGCCATAGCGTGGCGATGCCAGTAGTTCATCAACCATGCGGGCGAAGGCATCAGGCCGGTCGTCATCGAGGTAACGTGCTAACTCGTCTGGGCTCGGCGGCATCCCATGCAGTGAATGGAATGCGCGACGGATAAGATTGCGCCTGGAGGCTGGGGGCACTGGCGCCAGCTGCTGCTCGCGAAGCTTTTCACCAACGATGGAATCGATCGTGTCGCCCTCGTTATGCGTTGGAGCCTGGAATGCCCAGAACTTCCGGGCACTTGCCAAATCGATCACTGGCGCGCTCTGTTGAGCGGCACTCGTTCCTTCACTGCGCGGGTCAGGCGCACCCATCGCGATCCATTGCTTCAGAATGGCGATGTCTTCCTCAGGCATGCGTCCGTCAGGTGGCATCTTGAGATCCGAATCTCGGTATGAGACCGCCGTGAACGTGAGACTTTCATCCGCATTGCCAGGAATGATCGCGGGCCCCGAGTCACCGCCGGTCTCCCAGCCATGTCTGTTGTCCAGCAGCAGGCCGCCTTTCTTCTTCCCGGATTCCTCGGAATGGCATTCGTAACAGTGAGTGATCAGCAGCGGCCTAACCTTCGCCTCAAAGAAATCCAGCTGAGCCGCAGAAGCCGCTCCACTGTCGATCCCAGAGAACGCCGGAAAGACAAGACCCATCCCGGCAAACAGGATGGAGACGCTGCGCAATAGGAATGTCAACGGTACCGATGGCATAGAATATAAACTCAAGTCGACCACACGTCGACTGTCGCAGGAAGTATACCACAATTGCCACTCTACGGGCGTAATCGAGGTTGCCGTGCCGAACGAGGCACAACGAACAGTGGGATTTGAGCTCAAGCGACAGTGGGAATCAAATGTCCGCAGCGGAACTCCTCAAGTCAGGGTCTGGCCCATCCATTCCATGTAGATGTGACTATCAGTCTCTCGGATAACGGCGAACCCCAGGCGCGCGTAGAGACTCCTGGCCGGATTCGTTCGAAACACGCGCAACCTCACCGACTTGTTATCTGCGACGGCTCCCTCGATGATCCCCATGATTACTTTGGTGCCAACACCACCACCTCGGCGGCCTGATTTGAGGTAGATTCCATCAATGTAGAAATGATCGGCATAAGATTCGGTTTTTACATATCCGATATCTTCGCCGTCAAGGCAAATGACGGAGACCTTCTCGATGTCGAAGTGCTCTTTGAATCCCACCTCCTCTGCTTCCTGGTTCCAGCCCCGCACCTTTTCAACATGAGGACGCACGCCCTCATGTCCAATTCGCATCATCGGTTCGACGTCGTCCTCAGTTGCTGGCCGATAGAGTATCAACATATTCAAACGATGTATGAGCAAGTCCACAGGTCATAGCTGTAGCTAGCGTCGGTCATTTCTTAATGTCAAAAATGTCAAAGTGTGGTGCGGAGTGAGCGCAGCGAACGGAGTTGTCCACAGCTGTCCATTACTGTCTGGTTCTACTCTTCATTTCCTGAATCATCTCAATAGCTTTCGGATGCCAGATTTCCATACGATCATCCGCAACAATATCCTCCAACTCTTCTTTGCTTTTTCCTCGTAAGTGCACACCCGGATCAAGATCGTAGAGATACTTAATCATTCCGAAAAAGCAGGTTAAGAATGCCAGACCAAACACCACACTGAGTGTTGGGCCCCACGAAGTGTTCATGAGGGCATCTTCTTCTACTCCTAAGAGTTTTGCTCCAAGCCCAATAGTCGCTCCGACAGCGACCGACCTCGCAACAAACGAATAGCAGAATCGGGCCCGTTTCAGTTTTTTTCCTAAATTCATACAACATCCCATGGGCAGTCACCCACTGCGGGCGGCGAGCCTTCGGACTCATGGATCAACGTGGCACGTTAACCGAAACATTCAACTGCGCAGCGGCAACAGGTTGATCTGCCACGGCCGCTGCTTTGTTTCATTCTCCAAGCGGCAACACCTCTCACCAAGCTGTCAATGATTCCATCCTACAGCTCACTTCCGAGGATACCGAAAGTGATGGCTCGGACGCTCACAAGAAGTATCCAACTAGCCAACTCACCCGTTATCCGAACTGGCCGAATACATATAACTCCACGTCCCATATTTATTTTTTGAAGATCCCACCAGAAGTGTGGAGCACCCAGGCGATCAAACACTGGGTGTGTGATGTGCAGGCCGTCGGCTCCGGTGAACCCGCCATCGGATACCTCGCTCGCTACGTAACGAAGACCGCCATTGGTTGCAGGCGGCTTCGGATCGAAGGCGAAAACACCGAGACCAGAGTCGTCTTCGACTACATCGACAGCGATACCAATAAGCAGCAGACCTGCCGGCTTGAACCCTTCGAGTTCCTGCGACGTTTTTTACAACATGTGTTGCCGAGGCGATTCAGAGCCGTGCGCTCCTTTGGCTGGATGTCGCCCGCCGCGAAGAACACCTTCGACAAAATCAGCCTGTGGCTCAAAGGAATCGATTACCGGACACCCGCCTTCGTGGTCGATCGGCGTTATTCCAAATGTCGCAAGTGCGGCGGGGCCCTGCTGCCCACCAGTGACGAAGTGCCCGATGATCTTCTTCTCGCCTCCGTCCTCACTCCAAAGCCCCCATCGCGATCGCAAACCCTTCCGCCTGCGCGCCAGAATCGCAAACCTCGCTCACCCACGCCCAGCAAAGTCACCACCGACCACCACCGGGCCCAAAAAGCTAACTCAATATAGACTGGTCATCCCCTGACCAGCATGAGTGTCCGCAGGGCGCTTCGCTCAATCTAGAGCACCCAAATCACCGGCGGCTCCCGTCCAACAAGGGATAACTATGACGGCGCTTCGCGGTCATAGCTATCCTTCATCGTTCTGCATTCGTTTTCTTATAGCCAAGTATCTGGCCTTGGTCTCCATCATAGAGCGTGAATATCAGGCCATCAACTGTCTTGTCTCCGGTCAGTGAAGGTGAATCAAACAAAAGTCGTCCATCAGGAAAGATCAGACGAAGACCATACACTGTCTTGTAATCATCACCACCCGAAGATACTCCGCCAACCGAGGAAATCTCCCAACTCGCAGTGAGATCCTCAAATCCTGTGAACTTGTAGTCGAATGAATTCTCCTGCTCCTCGAAGAATGGGAAGCCGGACAAAATGGCTGTTCCGTTGGGATGCAATGTGATTGTCGGTGTTGTCGAGGCAGCACGAATTCGCTCACTCAAACCTGAGTCGACCATGTCCACATAAACTTCAGTAAGGCTGTATTGCCCAACGACTTCGTTCTTACTTGGTTCTCTCGTCAGGAATCGATGTGCAAACGGATTGTATTGGCACCCTGCAAGGAGAACAAGAATGGTGATGGCGAGTAAGCGATTCATTTCTTTTTGCAGAGTCAGAGTGCTGCCACAGTCTGCCGGGCGGCGCGCTCCGATTTCAAGGTTGATGGTTGAATTGTCATGTCGCTTTCGACTAGCAGCGGGCAGCCTGTTGGTAGCCACGCCTTGTGTGTGCCCAGCATGGGCGAAAACCAAAAGGGGTTCAAGTCCCCTGTTTATAGAATGAACATCGAAAAGATGAAAAGAACTACCAGAAGCCAACTGCGGGAGGGCGACCGACCGTGGGGAGGCAGGCTATGGGAAAGCCATCAGGCGACGAACAGACTGACGCGGCGCGAAGCGCACGTATAATAGCGAAGCGAAACATCAGAGCCCGAAGGGATAAACCTCA
>JAGROY010000072.1:0-636 GCA_020439995.1 Verrucomicrobiia bacterium | reverse complement strand
TACCTGGGGAGATCTCGACCACGTGCGGTCGCGAAAGCGGCAGCGCCGAGGGCAGTAATGTCTTCGGTGATGGTCGAGAAGTCAGCAGAGGCCATACTACTTGTAAAGTGAACCGGGGGGCTGGAAGATGCCCGCTTAAACTACGAAACCCGCAAGCGCGAACAAGGAAGGGCCGAACCAACAACGGGGAGTCGACCCGTGCACCCCTTCGAAACTCGAACAGCCGAACGGCCCTATGAGCGTAGAAGATCGGACACAGGCGGAGACAGCGAACTCCCGTAGATACACATTGATCGATGTCCTCAAGCCCGAGAACCTCGAAATCGCCTGGCAACAGGTGAAGAGAAACAAAGGAGCTGCAGGCATCGACGGCATGGAGGTAGGGGACTTCCCCGCCTTCATGCGCGAACACTGGGCAAACCTACGCGGCAAGCTGAAGGAGGGCAGTTACAAGCCCTCGCCAGTGCGCCGCGTAGAAATCCCCAAAGACGGAGGAGGCAAACGCGTCCTCGGCATACCGACGGTGCTCGATCGACTGATCCAGCAAGCGATCGCGCAGGTGCTCACCCCACTCTACGACCCAACCTTTAGCGAGCACTCGCACGGCTTCCGGCCATGCCGCAGTGCCCACGACGC
>JAGROY010000071.1 GCA_020439995.1 Verrucomicrobiia bacterium | reverse complement strand
TACATCATACCAACCGCCCACCCCCGATGCTGATCTGCCGCCATTGCGACAGCCAAGCCCGTAGGCTCGCTAACAAAGCAATGGAAGGCAGGTGAGCTAGGATCTATTCGGTAATCAGATTAGGGGCTTGTTTGTCAGTAGAGACTTGATAAGTACCTTGGACTTTCGTCCACTCTTCTCTAGCTTTTCCTGGCGATCACGCGGGAGTTGACTTGCGTCAGTAAGCTCATAATTGGCCTTTCGGCGGAAATACTCCACTGCCTGGGTTGAAAGGGCGAAAACCTCTTCCACGCCAGCTTTTCTGGCTTCGTTTTCTGCGAAGGCGATCATCTTGCTGCCATAACCAGCGTCCGAGTGAACGGGATGCACATAAAGGCACCCAATTTCGGCCTGCTTTCCTCCGGGAAAAATGTGGAGTGATACCGTTGCAATCAGGTTTCCATCAACTTCGAGAACAAAATAGTCGTTTAAATTGTCGACCAGATCGTCATGGTTGCGCTGTAGAAGTTCCTCGTTCTCGACCGATTGGCGGACGAGTGATGCGATCGGTGGCACGTCTTCAATGCGGGCCGCGCGGACGAGCTGATAGACATCGGCGTAAACCATCGTGCCCACTCCTTCATTGCTGAACAATTCCGCGAGCAATGCATCGTCTTGATTTCCATCCAGAATGTGGACGCGGGCTACGCCTGAAACGCAGGCCCGAGCAGCCCACTTCAGCTTCGATGTTTCTCCGCTGCCCGACGGCGATGAAGCACGTTCCTTCGCCTCGTCCACAGAGAGATGGCGCAATCGCCCGCCAGTTTCCCGATCACTCACCGGGTCTATGGAAAGATAGATGATTTTTGCAGCACCTAACGCTATGCCGATTTCCGCCGCCGCTGCATCGGAGTTCAATCGGAGAGTGTCACCATGAGCATCAAACCCGATGGGGGAGACGAGAGGAACAATTTCGTCATCGATCAGTGTCCGCAGGGTCTGTGCATCCACACGATCCACTCGACCAGTGTTGAGATGATCAATCCCTTTGATTACACCCGCAGGGTGAGCATTGAGGACGTTCGCCGAGGCAGCTCTCAACCCAACCGATGTCAGCTTTTGCATCAACGTGCTTGAAAGCCGGCTGATAGCATCAAGAGAGACTTCAAGAGTCTCGTCAGTCGTCGGGCCCGTTCCATCGATTGTTGACATCTGCACGCCCCGGGATGCGCCGAGTTGCTTAACCTGAAGCCCGGCACCATGAACCAGCACCACCCTGATCTTCAGCGAATGAAGAACCGCAAGATCAAGCAGGATATTAGTGAAATTGCTCGACGCTATGACTGCACCATCAATGGCCACCACAAAAACGCACCCACGGAACTGGGGCACGTACTGCAGAATTTCACGTAAATCACCAAAACGCATCGTCGTTCAAAGTTACCGAGTACCGGGAACGTTCAGTAGTTTCCCAAAAAATCAAACCGAAGAACCATTGATTAATTCCAGGCCCTATCTTGTGGACAAAAGAAAGGGATGATGCGATCAGTTGTGATGCGAAACCTTCGAATTCTTGGTGCCGGGCCGGTTGCGTATTACCATGTGATTTCACGGGTGATTGAGCGAAGGTTTATCTTTGACGTGCAGGAGCGGGAGAGGTTTCGCAAGCTGATGCGTCAGCAGGAGGCGTTTTCGGGAGTTCGGGTTCTGTCGTGGACGTGTCTTTCTAACCATTTTCACATGCTGGTGGCGATTGACGATAAGCAGGCGGAAGCACAGCAGGCTGAGTTGGATCGGCTTCGTGACGATGATGTGTATTTTCTGGAAAGGCTCAGGCACGTTTACAAAGCCAAGGCTGTGGGCGAAATTGCGGATGCTCTGGAGCAGATTCGCATGTCTATGATTTCCAAGGATGAGCAGATGGTGCAGATCGGTCGATTGAAGCAGCCTTACCTTGAGCGCATGTACAACTTGTCGGCTTTCGTGGGTGAGTTAAAGCAGCGCCTGAGTCAGTGGTATAACAAGGTCAATGATCGCAAGGGTACTTTGTGGGAGGAGCGGTTCAAAAGCGTGCTCGTTCAAGGTGAGCCCGGGTTGCTCGCTCTCGTTGCCGCTTACATTGACCTCAATGCTGTCCGTGCGGGGATTGTGACTGAGCCCCGGCGATGGCGCTGGTGCGGATACGCAGAAGCTGTTGCTGCTCAGAGCCGCTCGCGCGACGGGCTGTTCGAGGTGCTGGGGGAAGGTGCTGAAGGGAATCGCGATGGCGCGGCTTGGAAGGTGGTGCATCAGCGGTACCGCCGGTTGCTGCTGAACTCTGGTCAGCAACGTTTTGACGATGAGGGGGAAGTGTCGGCCAAAGGATTCACTCGGGAACAATTGGAGCTTGAAGAATCGCGTGATTTTGTTCTGCCGTCGGTCGAGTTGCTGGGGCACCGGATACGCTACTTTGCCGATGGGCTTGCTCTTGGAAGTGCGGCGTTTATTGAGGAGACGTTCGACCAGAACAGAGGCAAGATGAGGGTGAAGCGGAGCAGGGCCTCGCGCTCTCCCAAGGTCGCTCTGGGCGCGCTGCACACTTTGATAGATCTGAGATCTCTCCGCCGAGAGCCCTTAGGGCGATCTTGATGTTCTGTCAGAATATGGGAATTACGGCGAGTTTAAAAGGCCGCAAGCGGAACGGTTAAGGATTGAATCGGCTAGTCATTGCCTGATTGAATTTCGCCGTGTTTGCATTCACTGTTCCCCTGATGGGCGTGAACAGCCAGAGTCCAAAAATGGGTGCAGTCGGAATCGCGGTGACTGTGTCGCTGGTCGTGCACTTATTGCTTGCTCTGATTGCGTTGCCTTTGATGATGAAGGCAGCGGCGGCGATGGTGGCTCCATCGGCTTCAGGGAAAAGTCAGGAGCAAAACGAACATGGCGAGGATGCCGAATCGGCTCCTATTGCGCTGGAGATCGAACTCCCCCAGTTCATCGAAATGGTCGCCCGGGAGGATGTTAAAGATTCACTGATCAACTACCTGCGCACCACTCAAAACGAGTCAAGTGAAGCGCCTGAGAATCCCGCGTTTCAGTCCGATCGAAATACCCGTGCTGCCAGCGAGCTTTCGTCTGCCACCGACGCGACGAAACCGCTGCCAAGCCAGGATGGCGTCGATTTGCCTATTGTTGAACTTGCCAACCGCGAATACATCGATGGCGAAGTCGCTGATGATCGGACACTGGGCAATCGGGTTCCAGACCTGACTGAGCCAGCGATGGCAGCCAAACCATCACCTGTGGCCCCGGCGGATAAGCCAAGTCCGCTGGCACCAGACCAACTCCCTGGAGAGGAGACGCAGGAGTCTGGCGAAGACGAGCGCGTAGCAGATGAATCCAGTCCCAGACTCTTCGAAGAAGAATTCGCTCAAGATCCGAATTCTGATCAGCTAATCGCTGCAGCCCGGCGACCCCTGGAGATTATCGATCAGCCAAAAGAAACCGAAGTCGATGATGCTCCGTCTGACAAAATGCGTTCTCGTCAGGGTGTCGCGGACACTCCCAGAGAGACTTACGATCCGCTGGCTGCGCATCGTCCGCCTTCCCCCGTCCTTCCTGCTCTGCGTCCGGGGAGTGATGAGGCCGTCCCCGATATTTTCCAGCCACAGACTCGTCAGACTGAGCAACGGGGGACGATCTCCAATCGAGGTACTTCCGCCGCCGATGCTGTCGACACTCCAATGGGGCGCTACATGCGGAAAGTGACTTCGGCGATCGAAAAGGAATGGAATCGCAAGCGGGTGACGAAATCCGACTTCGTCACCTACGGGAACATCCGGCTGAAATTTTTTGTCGATCACGCGGGCAAGGTGAGGGATCTGAAAATCGAGAATCCAGACAAGGCCAATCCGGTGATGCAGGACTTTACCCTGAGTGCGGTTCTCGAGGCTCCTATTCCGCCGATACCCAAGAATCTGTTATCGGACTTGACCGACAGGCGTCTGCCAGTCACTTACGACATCATCATCTACTAGTTCACTTTCCCGTTCCTCTCTCTGTTCTATGTCTTCTATCTGGCAGTTTCTTGTTTCCGGCGGCCTGTTCATGTTTTTCATCGTGCTGTGCTCGTTCGTTTCCGTGGGTGTCATCGTTTTCAAAGCTCTCGATTTGCGGGAGAAATCGGTAATGCCGGAGTCGTTGGTTGATGTTTTGACCCACCCGGAAGTGGGAGCTGCACACCTGCGGCAGGCGATGACGGAAGGGGACTCCACACTTGCCAGGATTTCGAGGACGCTTCTGGCGAGTCGCGCTGAAACCCGCGATGATGCCAGCCAGTCAGTTCAGGCTGCCGCGCGGGAGGAGGTGATTCATCTTGAGCGGGGGATTGCGGTGCTTGAGGTGATCATTACAATCGCACCACTGCTTGGTTTGCTGGGTACCGTCAGTGGTCTTGTTAGTGTTTTCGGGCTGCTCGGGAACAGTGGGGGAGAAGCGCCCAATCCAACCCAGTTGGCGCTGGGGATTTCGGAGGCCTTGAACACGACGATCGCTGGGCTTGCCGTCGCCATCTACACCGTTGTTGCTCACAGTTATTTTAACAAGAAAGTGGAGCGGTTTGCTGCTCGCATGGAGTCGGTTCTAGGCAAGGCGTTGGCCACACTTTTTCCCTCGGCTGCGCTATGAGTGGTATGGCGATGAAGTTTTACACCCGGAAAAAGGCGGCGCCTCAGGTGCCGATTGTGCCTCTCATCGATATTTTGACGATCCTGCTGATCTTCTTCATCGTGACTACCACGTTCAAGAAGAAGGATTCTGAAGGGAAAGAGGGCGCGAAAAAAAACAATGAGGCCCTGCTTTCCATCACGCTTCCCAATGCGAGCGACTTGAAAGTGACCTTGAACCCGGGTGAGCGGCTGACGCTGGGGCTGACCGAAGCTGGCGACATCTATCTGGAGGATGCCAAGGTTGAGCTGGCTGAGCTATTGCCGATTCTCGAGGGACTGAAAATGGAACAAGCCGATGCCAAACTTGAGCTAAGAGTCGACAAGAAGGTACCCGTCGGATTGCTGGTTGAGATCTGGAATGTGCTGACCAAGGCGGGAATCGACGTCAAGAATGTTCCGTCGCGAATCCTAGTTTCACCGGAGGAGACTCCTGCTGAGGGCGGTGATTCAGTGGTCGAGTAGCCCCGGTATCGGCTTTATGAAAACTGTTGACGGAACGCGTCGAGTTCCTGCCTGAGTGCTGCGACTTCCGCGCGGAGAGTCTCAATCTGGGCGGTCATTTCATCACGCCACCCGCTGGATGCCGCAGCAACCGTCACAGGGGCAGAAGCATATGCGCTAGAGACGGGTTCCACGTCACCGCAAAAGAGGTGGGTGAAGGTTTTGGCTTTGCGGCCCCCTCCCGGCGGAAGCATCTTGACCAGGTTGCCATATGTGCGCTCAATCAAGCTCTCCAGCACCTCTTCGACCTCGTTAAGTTCGTCGAATCTATGCATCCGCTCAGTTCGGGTGCGCAGTTCGCCTACCGTCTGTGGTCCCCGCAGGAGGAGCACGGAGAGGATGGCCAGCTGTGCGCGATCGAGGCTTCCGCAGTCATAGTCAATGGTATGCTTGAATTTAGGCACACGTGACCCTGACATCGACACCATCACGGCGAGCTTGTGCCTGCGCAGGCCGGCTATTCCGTCTTCCACCGTTGCTTCGTCCAGTTCAGACACTGGGTTGCGGTTGCTCTTTTGGTTGCAGGCTGCTACAAGCGAATTCAACGTCATCGGGTAATACTCCGGTGTCGTCATCTCCTTCTCTAAGAGGCAACCAAGTACACGTGCTTCTTCGAAGCTGAGCTGCGGGATATCACCATCGTTGCCCGACTCCTCAGGGCTCGGTTCCTGAATGTTCATTGCCGCGAATGCTAATTTCCTATTTCTTCACGTCGAAACAGAAGAACAGATCCTGATCCCTCAGATACAGACGTCCGTTGGCAATGACTGGATGGGTCCAGATGCCGCCCTGCTTGCTGCGGATCTTAGTTTGAGGATCAAGTTGAAACCGTCCGTGCTCTTTCCATCCCTCGGTGGATGCTTCGATCAAAGCGATCGTGCCTGATTTTTCGCCCAAGCAGTAGAGCATTCCATCCGCATACGCGATAGCGCCTTTGCCGACGCCTTCGTTGTTCCAAACCAGTTTGCCCGTCTCAAAATTCTGGCAGGTCCATCCGCCGTCTTTCTGATCCGAGTGGCCATACAGGTGGCCATCGACGAGAATAACTCCGCCGTGATGATTGGCCATCGTTCCATTCTCGTAGACTACTTCGGGATCTTCTTTGCCGAGTTTAATCTGTTTACAGCCCGCACCGTAGCCAGCAGTCACATAGACTCTTCCATTCGAGTAAATGGGAGTCGGGATAACTGCTGTACGTCCTGGGAAGGATGTCTTCCAGAGAAGCTTCCCCGTTTCAGCATCGACACCCGCCAGCGTCTTCATGAACAATTGCGCATACTGGCGTTTTCCGTCGAATTCGAACGCGATGGGGGAGGAATACTGTGCATTGTCCGTGAGGCCCGCTGATGCCCAGATGATGTCCCCATTCGCCTTATTAAGGGCCAGCATTGCACCTTTTCCTCCGCCGGGAGTGCAAATGAGGCGAGGGCCGTCGATCAGCACTGATTCCGTGTAGCCCCAGCTCTGCACTTCGCCACCGAAGTCTTTCGCCAGGTTCTTTGTCCAGACGATCGATCCGTCGGAAGTCTTGGCGCAAATAAGGTCTCCTTTGCCGGCGAGGGCATAGACAAAATCGCCCTCCACAGTCGGGGTGCATCGCGGGCCGTCGCCCCAGCGGTTGCCATAGACTGCCGCCACATCTGTTGCCCAAAGTTCCTTGCCCTCCGATTCGCTCAGGCAGATCAGCTGTGTCATGTCCTCACGGGTACCCATGATGAAGATCTTTCCATTGGCGATCGATGGGCCGGAGTAGCCTTTGCCGCAATTGTCGAACAACCACGCGCGCTTAGGTCCGCTTTCCGGCCACTCCTTCAAGAGTCCGGTATCCGGAGAGTGCCCCTGGCGTTGTTCGCCCCGCCATTGTTTCCAGTCTTTCCCGGTTCCCACCAGAACAGTGGATAAAAGCAGAGTGGCAGTCTGACAGAACAGCGCGAATGGTAAGGGAGTCTTCATGGGCAGAAAGTGGTGGGTGAAAAGCCGGGTTGACGGCATCTCTCCATGTTAGCCATGGAAAGGGACGCCGCAAGGGATCCTGACGAAAAAGCTGCCTGCGGAAGTGAGTCCTATCGCTGCCGACGGGCAAAAATCAGAGCGGACTCATCCCGGTTAAATTTGTAGCCAACTCCGAAATCCATAGGCCGAATTTCACCCGCGTGTGTGGCGTAGATTTCTGCCAAGTCTTTCTGGTAATATTTCTGAAAAATGTCCAAGACGCCTGTGTAGTTTCCGTAGAACTTTAGCCCCCATCGTTGGCGATCGAAAGCGCTGAGGGGTAAGCCCGAATCGTCCTGCAAAATAGCGACGCTTCGCTCCAGAATAGCTTCCCTGATGATTGAAAAGCTGGGCTCGTGGAGCAGATAGGAGGCACTTTTAAGGTAGGTGACGGGAGAGCCTTGTGAGGCGAGGAAACGAAGCAGTCGCGGATTGTTTTTTTGCAGGCTGTTGCTGAGATCCTCCTTGAAGTAAAAGATCGTGGTGGGGCGTCCGCCCCGCCGGGACACGCAATTGATGCGTAGCCCAGAATTGCCTTGAACGATGCCGCCATTCGCATCCAGCCCTATTGCGTTCACTTGAGTGATCCTGTTTCCCGTGCGCGCAAGAAAAATGGAAATCACCGGTAGCACGCCGCTCATTCGCGTGCGTTTCAGATCCACGCGCATGTCCTTCGTGATGAAATAGCTAAAGTTCAGTGCAGTTGTGAGCGATCCGTGGAGCCCCGTCAGGATTCCCTCTTTTTCGCTGTCGTTGAGTTCAGAAAAGTCTGGCATCAAATCGGGCGACTCAAGTCCGCACAGCACATAAGTCCGGGCATCTGGGAAAAATGCGTCGGCAAACAACACATCCGGACCACTGAACGGATAAAACACCAGAGGGTGCGAAGTGAGTCCGCCGAGTTCCCTTTGCCTCCATTCCCTGATTTTGCTCAGCCGCTGGTCTTCGACCCGCTCCCAGAGGCTGTTCATTTTCCACCGGTAGTCCTGCCAGGCTGGAGTTTCGCGAAATGCGCGGTAAGGAGAGTCTGGCCCACCAGGCATTCCGGCCAGCAACCGTGCGTAGTCGTTGATCTGATCCCAGCGGGCTCCCGGGACGTAAGCGGTGGGTGCCACCGGTTCTGCCGCCCTGACTTCGATGGGGGAGGCAGTCGGCGGAACTTGGGTGCAAGAGGCGGAAAGCGCTGACAACAAAGTGGTGCCTAATATCAAAAAACGGGCGGATGACTGAGCGAAGGGCTGCATATTGACGGCCACTATACTCGGATCAATTGTGTTTAGAAAGGGCGATGGAGGGGGAATGAAATGGAATTCGCTTTTCCCTGCAGGGGCAATCAGCATACCGTTATGCTCATGAATCGACGCTTTCTTCTCTGGTGCAGTTTTTCGTTTGCAGTATGTCTTACGTCTCTCTCCCCGTCCCGGTTAGCCGCAGGGGACGGATGGCAGGAATCGCTGACTTTTCTAGCATCCTACGATGGCCCGACAGCGGATGCGGATCAAGCGATCGGTGACGGAAAGATCTACACTCTGATTAAAGACGGTGAGGCACCTTCCAAAGCTGGGCTTCATACGGATGGATCGACCGTGTTGATTCAAGATCAAGGCCTGGGCGGGAGCGGGGCCATGCAGTTTAAAAAACGCGATGCGCCCTGGTTGTTCTACAAAGCCGAAGACAATGTGGCCTACTCAGAGAAAGACTGGTCGGGAACAGTGTCCGTCTGGCTGCGGCTCGACAGTGCTGATCTGGATCCAGGATTCTGCGATCCGATTCAGTTGACCACCCGGGCTTGGAACGATGGCGCGATGTTCGTCGATTTTGACAAAGAGGGGGCACCGCGCGATTTCAGACTTGGCGTGTATCCCGATCTGGATGTGTGGAATCCCGACAAGAAGGAGGTGCCGGACGAGGAGCGTCCATTGCTCAAAGTGTCCAAGCCACCGTTCTCAAGGGATCAGTGGACTCACGTCGCGTTCACTTGGCAGAAGTTCAACAGCGGCGACAAATCCGGGGTCGCCACATTCTATTTGAATGGAAAGCGTCAGGGCAGCATTGAAGAGTGGAATCAGACGTTTACGTGGAAGGCCGACGAAGAGAAACGCCTTTACATCGGTCTAAACTACCAGGGGATGATGGATGATCTGGCTTGTTTTAATCGGGCACTGAGTGACGATGAAATTGCATCGGTCTATTCCAACAAGGGCGGGCTGAAGCCTCTGGTTTCGAAGCCAAAGCCCATTCGAATCGGAATGATCGGCCTCGACACTTCCCACGTGATCGCATTCACGAAAATTATCAATGATCCGCACGCGACCGGGGAATTGTCCAACGCCCAGGTCGTAGCGGCGTTCCCGGGAGGAAGCGACTTGCCGGACAGTGTCGCACATGTTGACGAATATACCCGTCAGCTCCGCGAGGAAATGGGCATCGAGATCGTGGACTCCATCCCCGCGCTCCTTCAAAAGGTGGACGTGGTTATGTTAGAGTCGGTGGATGGGCGTCCTCACTTGGAAGAGGCGCGTCCAGTGATCGAAGCGGGAAAGCCGCTATTTATCGATAAACCGGTAGCAGGATCATTGGCGGATGCGGTCACTATTTTTGCTTTGGCAAAGGAGCACGGCGTCCCGTGCTTTTCCAGTTCTGCACTGCGATTTTCACCCGATGTCGCCGGATTGCGTGGTCGTGACGACATTGGAGAGGTGCTGGGCTGCGTTGCCTGGAGTCCGTGCACGATTCACGAGACCATGCCGGATCTTTTCTATTACGGCATTCATGGTGTCGAATCGCTGTTCACTATCATGGGGCCGGGCTGTGTCAGTGTTAGTCGGACTCATTGCGAGGGAGCGGACGTGGTAACCGGAATCTGGAACGATGGAAGAATAGGAACTTTCCGCGGGCTTCGTGCGGGCAGGACTGCTTTCGGAGCCACCGTGTTCGGCAGCAAAGGCATCGCCCATGGCGGTACATTTGGCGGTTACGAACCACTGGTGAGCGAGGTCGCGAAATTCTTTCGAACAGGAGAAGTGCCAGTGACTGCCGCGCAGACACTGGAGATCTTTGCATTCATGCAGGCTGCTGAAGAGAGCAAGCGAATGGGAGGAGCGCCGGTGAAATTGGCAGATGTGATGCGGGAGGCTCGGTAGGCAACACTCTGAAAACAGGGAGAGCGCACTCTCGCAAGTGTCCAGCAAGGAATCTTTACCCGTTGCCGCTGCAAATCTGAACTTGGGCAGTCCTGAGGATTTTAGTTATCCCATTTTATCGCAACGTCTTGTTGGTCTTCAGACGCTGTGATTCATGCCAATCTGTTGGAGTCATCATCATCCTCTTCCTTGGATCTGGCAATAAACTTGTCGATCGTCTCGCCATGTTCTGTGATGAAATCGGCGTCCCACTGTTCGTGTAGCGATCTGATCTTTCTGAACAGTTCCGGTAACTGCTCGTTCGCTTCGCTGTAAGGAAGTGCTTCCGCGACTGTCTTGTAGATGAGTAGTTCACTGAATGGCTCAAGGTGCGCAAGCGTCGCTCCGGCGGTGATTTCGAGGGGGATCTCGGGGTAAAATCCACGCTCTAACCGGACATCAATCGGAACTCCGATTAGAATTTCAGCCTGGTGACGAACCTGCCGCCCATCAAGCTCTGTCGTTCGTCTGATCCACCTTCGCGGAATATTGAAGGAGCTATCATGTGACCTCGTTATCTCGTAGCCCGATTCATGCGCAAGAGATTCAATACAGCTTTCAAGTTTCGACAGGGCGATATCGATCTCAGCGAGCTTGGGATTTTCGTGCCCGCTTTCCATAGTGCTTTTTCTTTGCCGTCAAAGTCCTCTCACGCCTGCCCGGGAGCGAGGCTTCGACTCTGGGTTGAAGGTTGAACGGTCATGACGGATTTGAACTCGCGGCGGGGCAGGTGTTGAGAGCGACGCCTTGTGTGTGCCCAGCATGGGCGAAAACCAAAAGGGGTTCAAGTCCCCTGTTTATAGAATGAACATCGAAAAGATGAAAAGAACTACCAGAAGCCAACTGCGGGAGGGATGCGAAGCAAGTATCTGCCCAGCGCGCATGCGATGGGAAAGACAAACCGACCGTGGGGAGGCAGGCTATGGGAAAGCCATCAGGCGACGAACAGACTGACGCGGCGCGAAGCGCACGTATCATAGCGAAGCGAAACCTCAGAGCCCGAAGGGATAAACCTCATACGAGGCCGACGGAATGGGACGAGCTGGCACAACACAGCGAAACTCCTTCATTCAGTTCCGGAGGTAAA
>JAGROY010000070.1:41757-44073 GCA_020439995.1 Verrucomicrobiia bacterium | reverse complement strand
CCTTGAATGGGGCACCAGACTTTATGCTTAGCAACGGCCGCACTTACCGCATCGTTACGGATCATCTCGGCAGTCCGCGACTGGTAATCGATTGCGAATCAGGTGTGGTTGCGCAGATGATGAGGCACGATGCTTTCGGTCGCGTGCTGGAAGACAGTGCTCCGCGATTCCAGCCCTTCGGCTTCGCCGGAGGAATCTATGATCCCGATACCCGGTTCGTGCGATTTGGAGCTCGTGACTACGATCCATTGACGGGCCGCTGGACCGCACCAGACCCATCTCTATTCAATGGAAGTGCAAGTAACCTCTACGCTTATGTAAGTTCGGATCCGGTGAATTTTGTCGATCCCAATGGCCGGGAACAGTCAGCAGCATCCGGTAGCGGTTGTGGCGGAGGGTCTTCATTCGGGGCTAAGTGTATGGCGGATGGAGGGGATGTCTTTTCGGGGCCGCTTGCTTCCGACGCGTTGTCAAAAGTGGGTGCAAGGGCTTTTACTGTGGATAGCAATGTCTTCGTTGGCGGCGATTCTGGAGATGGAGCACTTTATGCCCATGAGACAGTGCATCAAGAAGGCAGCGGAGGGAAGTCCGGTTGCGGTGTTGCCGATGGGCCAGAGGAAGACGCGGCCAATGCAGTTGAAAAGCTCGTGTTGCACAGGGCAACTGGTGCAACGCCCTGATTCTGCAAAGGGGACCTAGAATAGTATGAACAGAACAAACGTTACATCCGATTTGGCATCCAATTAAGAAAAATGGTCTATGGTTTTCATTCATCTATCTGGCTGGATGTATTGAAGGTTATTAATTTTTTTGGGTTTCCACCGTCACATCTGAAATAGAACGAGTATTTAAACATCATGAGAACGACATTTCGCCTGCTGAGCTCGTGTCAGCCAAGACCACTCCTTTCCGCCTTTCGCAGACAGGCGCTACTGTTGCGATTCAATGCGTTGATACTTTGCCTGCTACTGGTTCCGTTTCATGAGCTTAATCTTATGGCTTTGCCACCGTTGGATGTGGCGCTTTCGGAGCCGGGAGAGGTCGAAATATCCTGGCCGGACACGGGCGAGGACGTGTCATTGGAAACCAGCGACGATTTCAGTTTCTGGCAAACCTATCCGGGGAATCCTCAACTGATCGACGGCAAGTTCCGCCAGCCAGTGCCGATTGGTTCTGACGGCGGGTTTTTCAGGCTCACAGGATCGGAGGTCGATCCGACAGCGCCAGTGTATGATCAGCTTCCTGACACTAGTCCAAGTTTGTACCCAGGCGAATCTGTCAGTTTTATGCTGTCGGCGACCGATCCGGCCGGACTGCCCGTTACCTTTCTTGCTGAGTCGCTGCCACTCCCAGCTGGTGCGTCGTTGAACATGGCGACAGGTGAGTTTTCCTGGAGCCCGACGTTGAGCCAGACGGGAAACACCACAGTGACCTTCTTGGCATTCAACGGCAACGTAAGCGGACGGCTGCCGGTTACGTTCAACGTAAAGGTGCCACCAGTGGGTGGTGAGACATCACTTTCTGGGATCGTTCTGGACACTACTGATGCGGTGGACAACACCACCCGTCCGATCGTCGGCGTCGAAGTGTCGTTACTTGATACCGGCATCTCAGCAGTGACTGGCGCAGATGGACGGTTCCTTCTACAAGGCGTGCCCGGCGGTAAACAGATACTCGATCTCGCGACCGCCTCTGCGCAACCTGCCGCCGACGGTTCGGGTTATGCCGGATTCAGGGAGGCGATCAGCATCGTGGGAGGCATTCCCAACACAATTCAACGGCCGCTCTATTTGCCGCGCCTTGCGATGGGGAGTCTGAAGAAAGTTGAGCCTAACTTTACCACCAAAGTAGAGAACACAGATACAGGCACGTCCATCGTTGTGCCGCCTCACACCGCAATGATGGGGGAGGAAGAATTTGTTGGCGAGCTTTCGATCTCCGATGTACCGGAGGCGCTTGCTCCCGCTGCTCTGCCAGAGAATCTGGGATTTGGCCAGCTAGTGACGATCCAGCCCGTCGGTGTGACCTTTGCCACCCCGGTGCCTATTACCTTTAATAATGTCGATCAGTTGCCTCCTGGCACCGAAACCGACATCTGGTCGCTGGATCCTGATGCTGGTGTGTTTGCTGTCGTCGGCAAGGGTAGGGTGACCGATGATGGCCAACGCATTGAAACTATCGAAGGTGGGGTTATTGCTGCCGACTGGCATGGTACATTGCCGCCAACTCTTCCTCCGGGCGAAGGCCCTGGAGGGCCTGGGGCGTCATCGCCCAATAGCGGAGATGGAGATGGAGATGGAGACGGCGACGGAGATG
>JAGROY010000070.1:33981-41669 GCA_020439995.1 Verrucomicrobiia bacterium | reverse complement strand
GATGGAGATGGAGATGGAGATGGCGATGGCGATGGCGATGGCGATGGCGATGGCGATGGCGAAGGTGGGCCGAACGGCCCTCCTTGCGAGGGTGATTGCCCGTGCGACGTCAATACGGGTGCCAGCGCTCCATACGGATCGCGGGTGTTGCTGGCTGACGGCTCGGTTCTGATCGGCGTGCGCACTCCAGCTTACACGTCGATGGGAGTGCGTCGGTCGTTCGGGCTCGCCTACCACAGTCTGACCGCATGCCCGCGCATCATTCTTCCTGTGGAGGCCACTATTCCGGCGATCTCGGCGGTGCCGCCGAAAGTTTCGTTCGAAGCGTTGCTGGCTGGACTATCCGGTGGCGGGAAGACGTTCTATCGCACTACTGGTCTCAGTGAGAGCCGCGACGAGACTTTTGTGGGGGGCGTCGTGCTCGATGCTCGTGGACTACCCACAAGTTACGCTCCATACGAACTTAAAGCGACCAGCCACTTCTCGCGCTCGTCGGTGGGCGCGAACCGCTCTGGTCAAATTGCAGTGGTGAACCGACGGGATAGCGTGTATGGTGCCGGGTGGGGCATGCGGGGGGACCAGCGAGTCATTGCTGGCAGTGATCCAGACACCACTCTACTTCTGGTCGGCGGCGATGGCTCTTACAAGCTGTTTCGCGATTCGACTCTATTTGCCCCATTCACTGTGGCCGCTCTTGGTGGCACCCGCGCGGGTACCTATTCATTCGCCGACGGTGCGCTGTTCAGCCAGGCGCGCTCCGCGATCACCGACACGTTCCCCGGGGTATCGATCCAGCCGGTCGAAGACCTAGCTCTAGCAAGCGGTGCTGACATGGTTGTGCTTCAGCCTTACGCAAGTCCTACCGAGGGAATGCCGCTGTCTGGCATCGAGCAGGTTGCCCTGAAGGCATTCGTCGAAAGTGGCGGTTGCGCATTGGTGTTCCTCGACCACGACCTCGGGCGCGCCAGCGTTGCTGCTTCCATTGATAGTATGCTCGCGCCATTCGGGCTCTCCGGGGCTAATACATCCGATCCGGGGGGGGAGATCTCGCTACGAACGCATCCGCTGACCAGCACTGGTGAATTCGGTGTAGTGGACCGGCTAGATATGCCATTCGGCGGTTTCGAGTTAATGACGTCTGGATCTCCGGCTGAAGTGATTGTGCCCGGTGCCACGCCGGGATCTGCGAGGCTTGCGGTTATCCCAGCAGGGGCCCTGAGTGAAGGTTCCGGCCCCGTGGTGTTCGTCGCCGACACACAGGCGTTCATCGATGCTGCTGGGTTTGGCTTCAATTCATCTCCTGCGCGTGCGGCGCTGGTGAAAAATACCATCGCCTACTGCCGGCGCTCCCAGCGTGAACCCGGCGACGCACTGGAGTTCGTAGGTCCTCCAGGCGACCGATCGACTCTCCTGTCGCATCCCGATGGAACCTATGAAAGGCGCACGCCACGTGGTGGCCACTACTTCTTTAATCGTGGCGGGCGCATCATCGCCTCGGTTGAGCGTGACGGAGACCGCACCACTTATGCCTACGATGGCGCAGGCAACCTGGTAACGATCACTGACCCAGTCGGTTTGGTCATGCGGTTGGAATACAGCGGCGGCAAGCTTGTGAGAGTGACTGACCCTGCTGGTCGCTCGACCGCTTTCGAACACGACGCCGCTGGCGATCTGGTGCGCGTGGTATTACCTGGCGGTGCGACGTTTCGTTACGAATACGACGCCGACCACCTGATGACGGCGAAAGTTGATCCGGAAGGTGGGCGCACAGTGCGCGAGTACGATGCGCTGGGACGAGCCCTTTCAGCGACTCTACCTGGCGGCGCGAAGCGTACTGTGCGCAGCACCCAGAGCCTTGCCGCCGACAAGGGTGGCAGTGCCGGAAGCGAGGCAGACCCCGTGCTCGTGAAGCGTCTCGACAACGTAATGGCGACCTACACGAACGGCGCCGACGAAGAGCACAAGGTCGAGATTTCGGCTGTCGGCACTGCCGGGAAGCTGGTCGACTCCGCTGGCCGGGAGACGATCATTGAGCGCACTGTCGATGGCAAGGCCGCCTCCATTACTTACCCAAGCGGATACAAGTTCACCGCCGTCCACGATCGGTTTGGCAGGCGCGTAGCCTTGGCAGATGATGCAACGGGCGAAACGATCAGTACGGTCTACGACCCGGTTCATGGCGCGCCAGTGGCTGTCGGAAACGAAGCTGGCCAGATCGCGACGCTTGAGTACGACTCCCAGGGGCGGCCGCTCGTCTCGACCAGCCTCGGGGGGCGAGTTACGAAGGTCGAATACGTGGGTGGAGCGACTCTGCCGTCGCTATACAACGCTGCAGGAATGGCACCAATTGAGCTTCTCTATGACGCAGCAGGAAACCTTCGCGAAAGCCGCCAGGGCGCGGGCGAGGCTGCGCGTGTGCAGACGATCGTATCCAACGCTGCTGGCGGCCCGGTCGTTGTCACTGACGCTGAAGGCGGTGCCTACGAATTCGAGTACGATGCCGCCGGGCGGCGAACGCTCACGCGGGTGCCGGGCGGTATCGCCAGAGGTTACGAGTACGATGGGCGTGGGCTGATCACCGCGATTGTCGCGCCGTCGGGAGCGCGCCATACCTTCGCCTATGACGACCGCAGCCGGCCGGCCGCATATACGGGACCGGTCGGCTCGCCGCTGGGGATTACCTTCCACTACGAAAATGGCCGCCGCTCAGGGGTCGAATGGGCAGACGGCACTGCGATTACGACCAGCTTCCAAGACGGTCGAATCTCAACTCTCTCCATGCCCACCGGAGTAGTATCGATGACCTACGATGCGGCGACAGGCCTCTTGGAGCGTGCCGACGATGATGCCGGAGGGCGAATCTCTTACACCTACGATGTGCATGGCCGGTCAGTAAGCGCCACTTGGGCTGGCGCAGTCGTCGGCACGGTGGAGCGCACTTACAATGGGCGCAACCGCGTGGCGTCGACCAGCATTAATGGCGGGTCCACCCTCGCCGTTGGTTATGACGCCGACGGGCTGGTAACGAGCGCTGGGGCAATGACCGTGGCGCGGGATCCCGCCAGTGGGAATATTGTGGGAACGACATTAGGAAGATGCACGGACACTTGGGAATACAATGAATTCGGCGAGCTGGCAGAATATATAGCGCTTTACGACGACACCGTCATCTACAGGCTGGTTTTGGTGCGGGACAGGCTCGGTCGAATCGTGGAAAAAGCGGAAACCATGCAAGGGACCTCACGGGTCACCACGTACGCCTACGGTGCTTCCGGTCGGCTTGTTAAGGAGGCAGTGGTCGGGGAACCCGCGATTACCTACGAATACGACGCCAATGGGAACCGGCTGGCACGGCGCATTGCCGGCGGAGCGGTTGAGACCGCGACATACAATGCCGGTGACCAACTGCTGCAATACGCTGGTGCGGCCCACGCATACGACGGCTGCGGCCAGCTCGCCGCCCGCGGCGGCGACGCATTCACTTACGATGCTCTAGGGCGACTGCTGAGCGCCCGCGTGCCCGGCGGGGCCATCACTTACCGTAACGCTCCCGGTGGGCGCCGGGTTTCCGAGTCGGGACCGGCGGGCTTCCGCCGCGGCTTCCTTTACCTCGACAGCCTATCGATCATCGCGGAGCTAGATCAAAGCAACGCCGTGCGAAACCGGTTCGAGTATGCCACGGGGCGTCCTTCTCCGGACTTTCTCTTGCGTGGCGGGCGCACTTACCGGGTCATCACTGATCACCTGGGTAGTCCTCGCCTTGTGGTGGACTGCGACAGCGGCGCGGTCGCACAGACCATGCGTCACGACGCCTTCGGCCGAGTTTTGGAGGACAGTGCGCCTGCATTCCAGCCCTTCGGCTTTGCGGGCGGTCTTTACGATCCAGACTCAGGTCTTGTTCGCTTCGGGGCGCGCGACTACGAACCGCAGTCCGGTCGCTGGACGGGGCCGGATCCAGCAGGCTTCAAGGGCAGCGCCTATAACCTCTACGAGTACGCCGTCGGGGACCCGGTGAATTTTGCAGATTTTCGCGGCGTGAATCCGATCGTGGTCGGTGCAGGGGCCGCCACTGCGGCGATCGTTGCTACGTACGGCAAGGCTGCTTATGATGCATGCGTTTCGTCGATTCAGCGCACGCAGCGCCTGGTGGCACACGCTGGCACAAAGGATATGTGTTCCGATGAATTCGATAAGCTGAAGAAACTCGCGGAACAAGGCCAACTTGATATCGCCAGAGACTGCGCGGGGATGGCTTGGATGATTAGCTGGGTTCAAGGACCGGTTCCAACATCGGTCGCTGATCTCCCAGGGTATACGTTTAACAATAATTTCCCAACCGACTAGTCTTTCTAACGCAATTACCACTTATTCTAGTTCCGTGTCTTAATCTGCAGGCGTCCCCCATTGCTGGTTTCAATATTCTTACCGCGTATAAAAACTCCAGTTCTTGCGCAGACAGCTTCTCTTAGTGGCACTTCAAAAGTTTAACATCGAGAATAAAAAATATGAGGACATCATTTACGATAACGATAACCGCCTTCCTCGTGTGGTTTGTGTCACCTGTGGCCGCTAACGCCCAAACCATCTACATCGGCCCCGCGTCCGGAAATTGGGGTGATGCGGCGAATTGGTCTACCGGGAGCGTGCCTGGAGCCGAAGTCAACGTTTCGGTCGATTCAAGGGGGCAGAATAGTACGGTTCTAACAGGTACCAGTCAGACACGCAATGCTCTATCATTGGAGGTCGATGCGGGGGATGCGATTTCCATCGGAAACAATTCGATATTGCATATCAACGGGCAGGCGTTGCAGGTCGATGGCGTGATCAGGATTGATGCGACCAATTCGGGGACGAGCTTGAGTATAAACAATCCTAATACCGCGCTTTCGGGTGGCGGGACAATCTCGTTGACTGGCGGGAATAGCAGGATCGTTGGGACTGGCGGACTCATAAACGGTGCAACGATCGAGGGACTTGGCAATATTGGGTTCAACCAAACGGCAATCGTCAATAGTGCAGGCGGTCTGATTAATGCTAATTCAGGTGGTAACGCGCTTTTTCTGGACCCCAGGAATGACGGAGGGCTGGTGAATCAGGGGATTCTTCGTGCCAGTGGTTCCGGGATCCTGCAGATCTCAGGCGGAGGCGGAGGTGGCTTCAATAACGTGGGTGGCATTATCGAGGCGATTGGAGCTGACTCCGAAGTGCAGCTTTTCTCGGGTGCTTCCATCACGGGAGGAACCATCCGATCCGAAGGGGGCGGACTGATACGCGGTAACACCAGTGATAATTACTATTTCACTGACGTGACCTTTTCGGGCGGTACCCAGGTTCGGGCGAACAACAACAGCGATTTTGGAGTTCTAGGTACCATCACGAATGACGGGACGATTACTGTTGCTGCGACGAATTCAGGGACAGATATCGAACTGCAAGGTACCACGACCTTTGCGGGAACCGGCAAGGTGGTACTTGGGATCAACAATAACAACGCGAGAATCAACGGAACCGGCACGCTGACCAACGTGGCGACTCACACCATTCAGGGGCGGGGAAATGTTGGATTCAATACTCTTGGAATTGTTAACGACGGAATGATTATTGCCGATCAGGAGGGCGGTGCGCTATACATTGATCCTTCCGCTGCAGGCAATCTGGATAACAACGGCACTATGCAATCCAGCGCTGGCGGGATCCTGCAGCTGTCCGGTAGTGGCGGAGGTGTATTTGAAAACAATGATGGAGTCATTCAGGCTGTCGGAGCCGGATCAGAAGTGCAGCTGCATTCGGGAGCAGCGATTACGGGAGGTGTGCTCCAGACGCAGAATGGCGGTTTGATTCGTGGGAACGCCAGTGATAACTACTTTTTCACAGATGTCACCTTCGGCTTGGGTACGCAGGTGATAGCCAATAATAACAGCGATTTTGGAGTGATGGGAACCATCACGAACCGTGGGACGATTACGGTGGCCGCAACCAATTCGGGGACGGACATTGAATTACAGGGAGATACTCTTTTCACCGGAACGGGGACTGTTGTACTCGGAATCAACAATCAAAACGCACGAATCAATGGAACTGGAGTATTGACCATTGACGCAGGGCAAACGATGCGGGGTCGCGGGAATATTGGATTCAACACTCTCGGAATAGTGAACAAGGGCACGATCACAGCTGAAGCAACAGGCGGTGCTTTGGTAATCGATCCGTCGTTGTCCGGAAATCTGGACAACGATTCCACGATGCAGGCGACCGCAGGCGGAACTTTGTTGCTTACAGGTGGGGGCGGTGGTGCTTTTGATAACTCGGATGGCGTGATTCAAGCTATCGGTGAAGGAGCCGAAGTTCAGCTCTTTTCGGGGGCATCGATCACAGGAGGTGTGCTCCAAACTCAGAATGGCGGTTTGATTCGCGGGAACACTAGCGATGACTACTTTTTCACCAATGTCAGCTTCCCGGCTGGTACCCAGGTTCGCGCGAATAACAATAGTGATTTTGGAGTATTGGGAACGATCACGAATGACGGAACGATTACGGTAGCCGCGACGAATTCAGGAACAGATATTGAGCTTCAGGGGGCAACTATCTTCGCCGGAAACGGTAACATTGTTCTTGGGATCGACAACAACAACGCGAGAATCAACGGCACGGGCACGCTGACCAATACCGCAACTCATACGATTCAAGGGCGTGGAAATATTGGCTTCAATACTCTTGGAATTGTTAACGACGGAATGATTATTGCCGATCAGGAGGGCGGTGCCCTATTCATCGATCCTTCCGCTGGAGGCGATCTGGATAACAACGGCATTATGCAATCCAGTGCTGGAGGGCTCCTGCAACTGTCTGGTGGCGGTGGCGGCGGTCTGTTTGAAAACACTGGTGGAGTCATTCAAGCGATCGGATCAGGATCCGAAGTGCAACTCTACTCCGGTGCATCAATCATTGGAGGAGTTTTGCAAACCCAGGCAGGAGGGGTGATACGTGGGAACACCAGTGATAATTACTTTTTTACTGATGTGACCTTCGCGTTGGGTACACAGGTGATAGCCAACAACAATAGTGATTTTGGAGTGTTGGGGACCATCACCAACCATGGAACGATTACCGTGGCTGCGACGAACTCAGGAACGGACATCGAATTGCAGGGCGATACTGCATTTATTGGAGGTGGTGAGATCGTCTTAGGAATTGACAATGATAATGCCCGAATCAACGGCACGGGAACGCTCACCAATGGCTCCGGCCACACGATTCGGGGGCGGGGCAATGTAGGCTTTGGGACACTCGCTGTTTTCAACGCCAAAAATGCTACTATTGTTGCCGATCAGACTGGGGCACCGCTCTTCATCGATCCGGTAGCAGGTATGGGTTCGTTCGACAACCGGGGGCTTCTCAATGCTAGCGGTGGAGGTTTACTACAGTTGTCTGGAACTGGTGGCGGAAGTTTTGACAACGCCGGAGGAATCATTCGTGCCGGGGACGGTTCGGAAGTGCAACTTTTGTCGAACGTTGCCATCGACGGTGGATTGATCGACAGCCAGGGTTCCGGGTTGGTGCGGCTGGAGACGAGCCAGACAGCCACCATTTCCAATGCCACGATTTCGGCTAATTCCGCGATCAACAACAACGCTACTTTGTTCCTGTCAGGTGATATCACGCACAGTGGCAACCTTTCGATCAATGCC
>JAGROY010000070.1:2806-33911 GCA_020439995.1 Verrucomicrobiia bacterium | reverse complement strand
GGGAGTATCAGCATGACTGGAGGTAACTCGCGGATCCTAGGAACAGGAGTGTTGATCAATCGTGATCATGTTATTTCGGGTATCGGCAATATTGGATTCAACCAGGCTGCGGTTACCAACTCGGCGCAGGGGACAATCCACGCGGACATCGCCGGTGGAACTCTGTTCATCGATCCGAATGCAGTTCTCGGCTTTGTGAACGATGGAGCTCTTCGCGCCAGTGGTGGGGGCACACTGGATTTATCCGGCTTTGGAGGTGGTCAGTTTACATTCGGTGAGAGCAGTGTGGTTGAAGCCTTGGACGGCGGATCGATCACCCACAGGAATGGTGCGTTACTTACCAACCTGAAAGACGGGACTCTGACTGATGGCACCTATCGTGTCATCGACGACGGCAACGGCGCGTCACTCGCTCTCCCTGGCGGGAGTATTACCACGAATGCGGCGTCTATCGAACTTGCAGGTTCTGGAGCCGCGTTCGCCCAGCTCAGCTCTTTAAATTTGAATGGTGGTTCTCTAAGTGTGGACAAAGGCGCGGAACTCAATCTCTCGGGTCGCTTTGAACAAGCAGCATCCGGTTCCCTCACCGTTGGGATCGGAGGAGCGACAGCGAATACAAGCCTGTGGAGTCGGATCACTGCCGCGGGGGCTGCTGTTCTCGATGGCGCGCTGGATGTAATGTTCAATATTGGGAATACCTTTACGGCAGCGATCGGCAATACTTGGAAGTTTCTAACCACACCGCTGCGCACGGGTGAGTTTTCTAATGTGACGTTTACTGCCGAAGGCCTCCCTGCGAATAGCAAGCTCGCTGTCAACTATCTGGAGGATGGTGTCGAAGTGGAAGTGGTTCCCGAGTCTGCACAACTGGTCACGGGTGTTACTTATGCCTCGTGGGCGGCGGCTCTGCCTAAAGGAATTGATGCAGATCCGGCTGCTGATGATGATGGAGACGGTGCAAGTAATCTGCAGGAATATGCCTTTGCCATGGATCCGTTGTCATCTGACGCGGAACTCCTGCCACAGCCGGAATTGGTGAGGATGAATGGGCAGACGTTCGCAGCTATTCGCTATGCCCGATTGGCCGGGAATGCGGGCCCTTCTGATATTGCATACGTCGTCGAGCAAAGTGCCGACCTGGAGAACTGGATGCCAGCCGATGTCGAGAGTGATTCTTCTATCGACGAGTTAAACGAAATCGAGACGCTCAAGGCGCGCTGTTTGAATTCTTTGGCGTCCTCCAGTGGGCAGTGTTCCTATCTGCGAGTATCCCTTGAGCGGCAGTAAATAATTTCGCGCTGCCTCTTTTGCAGTGTGTGAGGTTCTCTTCTTCTTGTGCGAGACCGCAGCCCGAATACGAGTTCGACGTCAATGCTACCGGTATGGTCGCCTGGTCGTTGCACCTGACTTCTCTCGACGAAAACTAGTCACAGAATCTGAATATGAAAACATCCACGATCATCTCTTCCCTCGCCTTTGATTACAGCATGTGCATTCTTTACTTTTGTAGGGTGACCGCGTCAGTGCTCTCCATCGGTTTGCTCCTCATTTTGACTTTCAATATTTCCTCGGCGCAGACAGCGGACAGTATTGGTCGGGAAGTTTCCATCGCTCATCATCTTTCAGATGGTGATGAACACTTGATTCCGCTCAGGGCGCTTCTGGAGCATGGGAGGCGACTGTTCGTTGCTAACTGGACATCGCAGGAAGGCGGTGGTAGGCCCCTAACTAAGGGTACGGGCGCACCTCTTGCGGATCCAGCTGAAGCTCTCACTTTCCCCCGTAACTTTAACCGTATATCTGCACCTGATGCCAATTCATGCGCTGGCTGTCATAACTCACCGATCGCTGGGGGCAACGGTGACATCGTGGCAAACGTCTTTGTGACTGGACAGCGGTTCGATTTTGTTGATTTCAACGGAGACGGAATGGCCACTAAGAATCATACCGACGAGAGTGGTAAGCTGGCGACGCTGGCCGAAATTGGCAACAGCCGTGCAACGCTGGGAATGATGGGAAGCGGTTACATTGAGATGCTAGCTCGTCAGATGACCAGCGAACTCCGGACAATTCGCGACCAGATTGAGCCAGGGGAAAGCGCTCTCCTCGTTGCAAAAGGTGTGTCCTTTGGCACGCTCGGGCGAACTGTGGACGGAAGCTGGGACGTTAGTCAGGTCGAGGGATTGGTTGCTCCGAGTCTTGCCGTCGGGGACGATGGGCCGGGACTGGAGATCCGACCGTTTCATCAAGCGGGCAATGTGATTTCGTTGAGGCAGTTCACCAATAATGCCATGAATCACCACCATGGAATTCAGACGACAGAGCGATTTGGCGATGACACGGATCCGGACGGTGACGGCTTCGTAGCTGAGATGACCCGTGCTGATACCACCGCGTGTAGCATCTTTCAGGCGACCATGGCGGTGCCCGGTCGCGTGATTCCAAACAACCCGCAGATCGAAAGCGCTGTGCTGGTTGGGGAGCAGCGATTCATGGCATGGGGATGTGCTTCCTGCCACACTCCTGCGCTTCCCTTGACTGGTGCCGGAAATATTTTCATCGAACCCAACCCGTTTAATCCCGTGGGTAATCTTCTGCCAGGAGAGGCACCTGACTTTGCTGTGGACCTCAATGATAGGGAGCAACTACCGCTGCCCAGATTAAGCCGCGACGCCGAGGGGATTACGTGGGTGCCGGCTTTCACAGACCTAAAAGTTCACGACATCACATCTGGTGTTGATGATCCTAACCGTGAAATGATCGACATGAATGAGCAGGGTGGAAGCGCAGGCTTCTTTGCGGGTAATTCGCGTTTTCTTACCCGGAAGCTGTGGGGAGCCTACGGCAAACCGAATTTCTTTCACCACGGTAAATTCACTACCATGCGTCAGGCCGTTCTCGCCCATGCTGGGGAGGCAGCGGAGAGTCGCGCAAAATTTTTGGCGGCATCGCCAGCCGAGCAGGATTTCCTTATTGAGTTCCTGAAAACGTTGCAAAATCTTCCCAGCTCGGTCGAGTCGACGGTTGTTGACGAGAACTTCGAATCTAAGATCTGGCCACCGTTGAAGATTCTTGGGCTCACGAGGGATGGCGATTCCATTGAGATTACATGGCAAGGCGTAACCGGAGTGTATCCGTTCAGCCGGTTGAGCCAGATCGAGATTTCAGAGGATCTCACTAATTGGGAGCCCGTAGGGGAGCCGACTCTTTTTAATATTGGCAATGTCGGAATCGCAGGTCCACAGACGTTTTTCCGGATTCGTCTCGTCGAACCATGATCCTGAATCCGATCCTGAACGAATGGGCAAGCTGATCAGGCGTCGCGATCTCGAGCTTTTCCGCCATTCTCGCGGGCACTCAGCCAGTTTCATCTTCGTCGGATCTCCAATCACGCTCCCGCTTTGATCGCCAGCAGATCTTTCATCACCAGGCCAAGATCGCTCTCGCCTGCAACGCCGCCAAACGCATCGTGCAGTTGGGTGTAGAGCGCATACAGGCGCTGGTAGACTGCCTGGGAAGCTGGATCGGGTTGATAGGAAACGTCCCTGGTGCCCGTCATTGCGGCCTGGGCGGTGGCGAAGTCGGGATGCTCTCCCGCCAGCACTGCTGCAGAAATCGCAGAACCGAGGGCACAACTTTGAGACGAGCGGGACACCAGCATTTCACACCCCGTGACATCGGCGTAGATTTGCATCAGCATCGCGTTCTTCTCGGCGATACCTCCAGAGCAGACGATGCGCTTGATAGGTACTCCGTATTCCTGAATGCGTTCAATGATGGCACGTGCGCCGAAGGCCGTGGCCTCGATCAGGGCGCGATAGATTTCTGCCTGCGTGGTGTAGAGTGTCTGGCCTAACAGTAGTCCTGTGAGACGTTGATCGACGAGAATCGTGCGGTTGCCATTGTTCCAGTCGAGCGCGAGCAAGCCGGATGCGCCGGGCTTCAATGCGGATGCCTGTTCAGTCAGCTCGGCGTGCAGTTGGTCGTCGCCTTTGCAGACGCCTTCGACCCACCATTTGAAAATATCACCTACCGCTGACTGGCCTGCTTCGATTCCGTAGTAGCCCGGGAGAATCGCCCCCTTCACGATTCCGCAGATGCCTGGGATGTCGGCAATTTCTTTGTCTGCGGAAACGACTCCGCAGTCGCAGGTGGAAGTGCCGATCACTTTGACCAGTGTGCCTTCGTCCACTCCACAGCCGATGGCGCCGTAGTGCACATCGAACTCACCAATGGCGACGACGATTCCCTCTGGTAGCCCGAGCTTTGCTGCCCATTCGGCACAAAGGTGGCCTGCAGGAACGCTGGCGTCGTGCGCTTTCTCGTAAAGACGATCGCGCAGCTCAGCGAGTTTGGGATCCAGTGCTGAAAGGAATTCTTTGTCCGGAAGTCCGTTCCATTCGTCGCAGTAGAGGCCTTTGTGCCCAGCGGCGCAGATCCCGCGTTTAATTTCAAGTGGATCGGTGATGCCGCAGAGCAGGGCCGGAACAAAATCACAAAGTTCTACCCAGCTGTAAGCAGCATCGAACACTGTAGCATCGACATTGAGGCAATGCCAGACTTTCGCCCAGAACCATTCGGAGGAATACGTGCCGCCGATTTTCGCCAGATATTCCGGGCGCATCTTCGCTGCCGTGGAAGTGATCATTGCAGCCTCATCGATCGAAGTATGATCCTTCCACAGCCAGCATCCCGCATTGGGATTCCCTCGAAATGCATCTTGCAGGGCCAGCGGATGATTGTTCTTGTCGACGGGAATCGGACTGGATCCCGTGGAGTCGACTCCAATGCCGACTACCTGATCTGCGCTGAATTCTCCGGAGTCAGCGGCCTCGGCCAGTGCTCCCTTCACAGATGCCTCGACTCCAGCGATGTAGTCGCCGGGATGCTGGCGAGCGAGGTTGTGATCAGAGGAATCGAGAAGGACGCCCTGATCGCCAGACGGATAGTTATAAACGTGCGAACCGATTTCCGCTCCATCGCTGGAGCGAACCACTATCGAGCGCACGGAGTTTGTGCCGTAATCAATTCCAATCGTATAGGCCATAGTTGTGCGTTATGGCAGATGCTTCAGGGGCTTGCAACACGAAGTTGTGCAGGAAGCGAATCGTGACAATTCCGTGGCTTGCCATTCTGTTTCGATTGCTTCAGCCTGACGGGAAATGAATCGACGTCACTTTCTCCAGACCTCCACTCTAGCTGCGGCGGGAACCACTTTAGGGTTGCCGAACTCTGCATCTGCGCTCGGACCATTGGAGCTTCGACCGGCAAAGGCGATTGGCCTTGCTGCTCCAGACAAGACTCTGCCAACAACTGCAAGTTTGAAAGTCACTGATCCCACCGAAGTGAAAATTCTTCAGCTTACGGATATTCACTTTTTTTGTGACCGCGACACTCTTGGCGAAAAAGTCGATCAACAAACGCTCGACGATTTCAAGCGCCTTATTGATTTGCACAAGCCCGAACTTCTCGCCGTAACGGGAGATCTCTGGCACGACAATCCCGATCAGCGCGGCGGAGAGTTTTCCGCATGGGCGATGGACAAAATGTCAGCGTTGGGGATTCCGTGGCTGTTCACCTGGGGAAATCATGATGAACTGGATGACTATGCTGCGGCGCAGGTAGCGCTTACTGAGAGCGAGCACTGCCTTTATCGTGGTGGCCATTCGGGCGGGAACTACGAGGTCAAGCTCACTGACAAAGATGGAAGTGTCATCTGGCAGTTGGTTTGCCTGAATACGACGAATCAAGGCGTGCAGGATGCTCAGGAGAACTGGCTTGCTGCGCGTGCTAAGGATCGAAGCCGACCCAACACGAATGCTTTCTGTTTTCTCCACATTCCCCTCTTGGAGTACCATCGCCTCTGGCATTCGGGCAAGTGTCAAGGTGTCCAGGGAGAAGAAGTCTGCACTTATGGCGAAGACGGCAGTGCATTCGCCAGCCTTGAAGAACTTGGTGGAATCAAGGCGTGTTTTTGCGGGCACGATCATGTGAATGACTACAGTGGATCCCGGGAGGGCATCGAACTGGTTTACGGGCGCGCCTCTGGCCACGCTGGCTACGGGGGTGATGAAGTTCGCAAGGGAGGCAAGCTGATCACGCTGAATACGGTGGATGGCACCTATGCCTGGAAGTCTGTTTTCGCGGATGGTACCTCATGGGTTCCCTCGGCGTGAGAGAATAGACAAGCCTTAGACGTGCGGAAGCAGTAACAGAGCGACTGCCGCAAAGTGCAGCGCGCTGCCCCCCAGAACGAACAAGTGCCAGATCGCGTGGTAATAGGGCCGATGATCGCGTGCGAAAAAGTATGTGCCACCAGTGTAGGCCAGTCCTCCGGCGACCAGCAGTAAAAATCCCTGCCATCCCAATCCTTTGTAAAGAGGAACGATCACGAGAACTGCCAACCAGCCCATGGCAATGTAAATCAAAGTCGAGCTGCGCGACGCCTTGTGGGTGACGAAGACTTTTCCTGCGATGCCGGCAATGGCCATGAGCCATACCAATGCAAGCAATGATCGGCCGAATCCGTTGTCTACGACCACTATCATGAATGGCGTGTAACTGCCCGCAATGAGCAGAAAAATCGCGCAGTGATCGAGCATGCGCAGACGCAGCTTTCGGCGCCGTGATTTGGCTGAATGGTAAATCGTGGAAATGGCGTAAGTTGCCACCAGGCATGCGCCGAATACGGCAAAGCTGGCTATATGGCGGGCGTCGCCTTTCGAAATCGCGAGAAGTAGAAGCAGCACTACTCCTGCGATGCTCAGCGCCAGCCCGATGCCGTGCGTGACGGTGTTGGCGATCTCATTGCGTACGATGCGAAGTCTGCGGGCCGCAGTGGCCTTTGAATCGACTTCATTCTCGTGCGGGTTTTTCACGTGAGTGCGGCTTTTAAAAGAGCCCTTGAAATTGCAGGGAATATCTGCTTTTTCCGGCTCACGACTCCCTGCGCTGAGTAAGTGCCGTCGTCGAGTGAGGTGAAGGGAAGCGCGCTGAGGATGTGATCATTTCCAGATGCCAGCATCAGGCTAGAGTGATTCTGGATGTCGGTCACGACCAGCAGGGCAAGATCGTGATTCTCTTTGATCCTCAATTTGTGTAGTCCCGCTACCAATTCCTCCCGGCGCGATGCAAAGTTCTCGGTACCGACTTCCTCGACCTGAGCGATGGTGACGCTACAACCGTGTTCTTCGAAAACTTTGCGATCAGCATTCAGGATTTCATCGCTGGTCCCGGTGGCGAGCAGCGAACCGACGGCAAAGAATGCCCGGGTGAAATCAGCGGTATTCAGTTTTGCGATCTCGGACGCCCACGCCAGCATTTCACGATCGACGTCCGTTGTGGTGGGGGATGTCAGGTTTAGCGTGTCCGAGATGATTCCCGCACAGAGGCAGAGCGCCACGCCGGCATCTGGCTTTAGATCGCGGTGTTGGAATTTTCTGGCGACCAGTGTCGATGTGCTGCCGACCGGTTCATTGAGAACCCTGATCGGCTCACGCGAAACCAGATTACCACCCAGGCGGTGATGGTCGATGACTTCGATGACATCGCTTTCTTCGACACCCGTCACTGCCTGGCTGTACTCGTTGTGATCGACGAGGACGAGGCGTGGACGTGGAGGATCGACCAGGTCCGACCGCGACAGTACTCCTACAAGGTGAGAACTCTTGTCGACAACAGGGAAAAGATCTTGTGCGGGAGGCAAGCGTTTGCGTAGATCAGCGACGGTTTCCGTTTTGGACACTGTAGCAAAGTCGGACTGCATGGCATGGCGAACCATGCGCGAGCATTGAATGAGTTTCACGCAACTTGCGGTGTCCTGGATGCAGCGCAGGATGAGCACTCCTTTCTCACGGGCACGCTGGACGAGTGCCATGTCGACCCCAAATCCACCCGTCACCACAAGGGCGCGCACGCCTGATTCGATCGCGAGCTCCTGAACATTCGGGCGGTCACCACAGATGACAATGTAGTTGTCGACGTTACCCTTTTCTTCCGCCATGCGCAGGCGGCGGCCGATGGTGGGTTCGCTGGATGCTCCAATGAGCAGGATGAGTTCCTCTTCTTCATTTGTATCCGGCGACGAGGCACCACAAATATCGGCCTGTAAAGTCAGGACGATTTTCTGAACGCTGGCGACCACGTGGCGCACGGCATCGCCCTCGGTGTGCGGGGGAATGAGCAGTTGCAGCAGGTCGAAGAATCGCAGGATGCCGTGAATTCTTCCATCTTCGTCCAGCACAGGGGTGCTGCGGACACCGCTGGCTACCATTCTGCGGTAGGCAGTCAAAAAGGTATCATTCAGCGTGACATACACGACATCTCTTCGGCAGATGCGGGCAGCTGTGAGGCGGACGTCCGTGACCAGACGCGGCTCTTCCACTCCTGCCGTTTGCAGCACCCAGGCAGTGCGCTGGGGGATGTTGCCGCAGCGAATCGCTTCCGCAGGTTCGCCAGTGGTCATCCTCAAGAAGGCTGCGTGGCCGATGGCCGAACAAATGGCGTCCGTGTCCGGGTTCTTGTGGCCTACGACGTAGAGCGGCGCATTTTCGATCATATGAGGTTTATAAATAATCACTTACCGGTTTCAACTGATCGCAGGAGGCATCCTGAATGTCGTGATTCGTAAGGTTTCTATAAGGTTCCATCAAACAGGCCGTTTTCAACATGTTGTCACTGCCCAGCACGTTTTTCGCTGGATCTGGCAGGGGAATCGCTATGAGTGAGAAATGCGCATCGTAATCGCCATGGACAAATTTAAAGGAACACTGACTGCGGCGGAGGCTTCGCAGGCTGTGGCGGATGGCCTTCGTGACGCGAGTTCTGGCATTCAAGTGGATTTGCTGCCGGTTGCTGACGGGGGCGAAGGAACGACCGCCGCTGTGCACATGGCGCTGGAAGGCGACCTGAGGCACATCGCGGTTCCCAATGCCGTCGGCAGTGCATTGGTCAAAGCGCCGGTGCTTTTCATCGAGCAGGAGGGGCGCAGGATCGCTGTGATGGAAATGAGTGCCGCTGCCGGGCTGGAGCAGCTCCAGGAAAGCGAATACGATCCGTTTGCGGCGTCCACGTTGGGGGTCGGGCAGATGCTGATCTACGCGGAAGAGCAGGGGGCCAGGGAGCTGATCATCGGCATCGGCGGCAGCGCGACGAACGACGGCGGCAGTGGTATGGCCACCGCTTACGGCTACCAGTTTGAAGATGTTACCGGGCAGCCGATCGAGCGCGTGCCCGAGCAGCTACAGCAGGCGGTGGTCATTCGTCGACCGAAGAATTTCGTTGCACCAAAGGTGACCGTTGCCTGCGATGTTACCAATCCTCTTTTAGGTGTCACTGGTGCCACGTACACTTATGCAAAGCAAAAGGGGGCGGCCGCCGACGATCTCGCTGCACTGGAATCACGTATGGCGCACCTTGCTGATCTGGCTGTGGCGAGTCTCGGCTCCGATCACCGGGATGCTGCAGGAGCTGGTGCTGCAGGTGGACTTGGTTTCGGACTCATGACATTTCTGGATGCTACCTTGCAACCTGGGTTTCCGCTGCTGGCTGGGATCTTGAAGATTGAAGAAAGGATAGCCGCAGCCGATGTCGTGATCACCGGAGAGGGAAGTATCGACGCCCAGACCTGCAATGGCAAAGCCCCGATGGGAGTCGCTACCATTGCTCGAAGGCTGGGAAAGCCGGTTATCGCAATAGGTGGCCAGGTGGATGCCGAAGCAGTCGCGAGCCTATTCGACCATGTCATCGGTCTTGTGAACGGGCAAACAACTGCCCGCGAGGCGATGGCGGATGCAGGGAGAATCCTTCGGCAACGAGCCCGTGCTGCTGCTGAGTGGATCGATCTCGCGGTCAATCAATGATTTAAGAGCAGTGAATAGAAACATGACATTCGTGAGCGGATATGAGAGGGTGCTTCTGGTGAAGACGTCGATGACAGGCTGGTTGCAACGGATCGCACAGAGAGTGTGCGTATCCGCTGGATTCCTGTGCATAGCGGTGAGCGCGGGAGCTCAGGAGGGGATTGACCCGATGGCGGCTCCAGATTGGCTGCCGCCGCTGCGTCCGCCGTCCGATGGCGAGCCGACTCCGCCGCTGCCTGAGGTCGTTCCTGGTCTAGTGATTTTGCCGGAAAAAGAAGCTGGTCCGGATGACGTGATTCCTGATGAAGGCACGCCGATCCCTGAGTATGGCGGGGTGGAATGGCAGACCAATCCTAAAAAGGCGCGGGACATTGCGAAGAAAACTGGGAAGTATCACATCATGGCGCTCCTTGGAGTGGACTGGACCACCAGCCCGAATCCAAGTCGGATGCTGGCGACAGAGATTCTGAACAAGGAATCGTTTGCAAAGAAAGTGGGTGACCAGTTTGTCCTCAGTTACGTCGACTTTCCCCAGAACAAGAACAACTGGTCGGATACTCACAAAAAGCTGAAGGATTACTATGGAGTGAAAGGGTTCCCTGCGCTGATCTTTTTTGATTCAGAAGGCAAGCAATTTGGAAAGATTTCAGGCTACAAGGCACTGTCTGATGAGACGGAACGCCAGTTTCTGTTCGATGTGGAATTCGACCAGCTGGTCAAAACCCAGAATGACGCAGAGCGTCGCAATGCCGAGCGCCGAGTGGCCCTGGAGGAGGAAGGGTATCGTGACTGGGAGAGTGCAAAGGGAAGCAGGCTGTTCGCAAAGCTAATGGAGGCGAACGAAACGGTTGCCATCTTCAAGGACGAGGACCGGAGGATGCGCAAAGTGAAGCTGGAGCAGCTTGACCTCGCCGATAGGGCGCTCATTCAGAGAATGGTGAGGGCGAAGCACGTTCCGAATATTGCGAGCAAGTAGCGGAACGCGTAGATCCGACGTCAGAATCTTAACGGTTGGTTCATCCGATCGATCATTGACCGTTGCCAAGCTGGTGGGCGCTGCGTTACCGTCCGACAGTGTTCTGGCCTCTCCGTCGCACCTATGCTGTCATTCTGGGTATCTTGCTTCTCGCGATGTTTTTCGTGGCGGGCGAGTTCCCTGGTGGTCTTGCGCCGACGCAGCAAGCGAAGATCCCGGCAAGCCAGCCGAGTATTGTGCCTGAGAGCGCGACGCTCGTTTCTAAGCCGACTCATGCGCGCTCAGGTGAGTTCTCTCCCGCGATGCAGGAAATCGTAGAAGCTGCTGATCATGGAAGGCCGTTCCGTCTGCGAGTGCCGGGTATGATTGAACAGAACATCCTTGTCCGTCCGCTCGATTTGTTCGCAGCTGGATTTCAATGGACCATCGGAGTCGATGCTGGCATTGGCGGTGCTGATGCGGAGACTGGCATTCGAGCTTACGATGGACGCTCATTTTCACAGCCCGATGGCTTTGCTTCGCCATCACTGGTGTCGCTTGCGGTTGTCGGATCGCACATGCAGTTGGAAGTGCTGGCCGCGGATGGCAGTAGCCTGGTCGTTTCTGGAGATGATCCGCAATCGATGGGTGTGCGTCTGGTCGCAGGTTCTTCCAGCGCAGGTGCCGAATGTACGATCGACGGCCGGACTGGCACGGCGACGTTCAGGCAGCGGGAGATAGGAGTCTTTGAAAAGGTGACGCCCGGTGAGCCACTGGCATTGAATCTTGTTCGGGGCGAATTCGGTCCCGCCGTTCTCGGCTTAGCGGGTGCCAATCCCGCCACGGGCAAGGTAGACCGCTTTGTCGAACCTATCCCGACGGCAGCTCAATATGCCCATTCGCTGACGGATATTCTGTTACTGCTAGTGATCGATAAGGAAGCGACTGGTGCGAACACCAGAGAGAATCTGGAAAGGAAGGCGTCAGAGGAAATCGCCCGCATTGCGAACGTAGCGACGATCTACGAGAATCAGTTGGGACTGCGCTTGCTGCTGCAAGAGTTGATCATGATTCCAGACGACGACGCCTTCACTGATGTGCCTTTCCGCGATCCCCTGAAGGATTTTCGCGACTGGTGCCACGAGCATCGACGGTTCTCAAGTTTCGACTGGACCTGTGCGATGAAAGAAGGCGCTGGTTTGCGCGGTGCCGGCACACTGGGAATCGCGAATCTGGCACGGGTCTATCATCGCGAAGCTGTCTCGGTGGTGCAAACCGATACTGACTATCTGGTGCTCGCGCACGAAATGGCTCATAACCTCGGGACTGCGCACACCAGCGGCGGGATCATGAATGCAACAGCGTCCGCGAACCATCGGCGCAGTTTCTTCGATGATGTACTAGGCAAGGATGGAGCGACCGCTGCGATGGACATTCATGCTTATTTCGGGAATCGTTCGAAGGGGGGTGTCCCCATGCGTGATCCCCGGCAGATGCCTTTTGCCCACAGCGACACTGCAGACGCCAGCGCAGGAGGCGGGGTTGTTCCGATTCGTGTACTTGCCAATGATTCAGATCACGTGCGCCATGGGCTCGTGAATACTGCGATGTCAGTGGTCGAGACCAGTCGCGTGCTCCCGGAGGGCGCAGGCTCTGCCGTGGTACGCAGTGACGGGCAGGGCGTCGAATTTTTTCCGGCACCGCAGTTCTCCGGCACCGCTTGGTTCAGCTACACGCTGCGAGGCAATGTCGGGAATGAATCGCAGGGCTGGTTGCACAAGGGGGACGTCGCGGTGCTAGTGCCTGGCGATGCTGCAGGAGAAGGTCAGGCTCACCAGATTCGTTTGCGGCCGGGAGGCGCGTATTCCTTTTTTCCGGCAGGCCAGGTATCGACCTTTACCCAGCCGCAACAGTCACAGATCATTCGTTCCACGGGTGATCGGAATCTTTTGATCATTCGAGCGCCGGGAAATGCGGAAGGAAGTGACATGTTTCAAGTGAACGATGTCACCTATGAGGTCGCGTATCTGGATGATCCGCCCGTTGCGTCTGCGGATACGGTCTGGATCGACCGCTATCAGCCTTCGATCTGGATCCAACCGCTGGTCAATGACTTGGGGGCAGGGCAGCTCTGGCTGCAGCAGATTGATCCAAGGATCGGCACGGATGCCACTTCGCACTTTTTTGTCACATCGATGCGATTGCTCAAGGCCACCACTCGAAATCCAGAACTGGGAAGGATCAGCCTGGAGCAACTGCCGGTGACAATCGATGGCAAGCCCGTACAAACCAATACCGGACGTATCCTCTTCCAGACATCCGAAGATGTGCAGGGCGTCAGTACGATCGACTATACGATTGAAGATGCTTCCGGTCGCCAGGCCGAAGGGCAAATCATCGTTCAAGTGAATTTCGGATATGACGATCTGGTTCTTCCGGATGGGCGGGCGACGATCACGGTGCCGGATGAGGCATTGATCGAGCAGTTGCGCAGCTGGACAGGAGTGAACTTTGACGATACGGGATGGCGAACTGGTACCCTGGGAATTGGCTACGATACGGACGGCGGCTATCAGGATTGGATTGGGACAGATGTGAGAGATACGCTCTTTCAAGCGGGGACTAGTGTGTATGTGAGAGTTCCGTTTACTGTTTCCAGCACGGCTGCCTACACTGCGCTCGGCTTCCGGGCTCGTTATGATGATGGCTTCGTTGCTTACCTGAACGGGCGCCAGGTGATCAGCAAAAATGCGCCGGACATCGTCGCCTGGGATTCGGCGGCGACGATAGCCGACGAGCACGCGCGAATCGAGCCATTCTACGCGGTCGATCTCAGTGCTCACCGTGATCTGTTGGTGCCTGGCAGAAACGTCCTCGCACTGCACGTAATGAATGATACGGCATCGAGCAGCGACCTGCTCATGCAGCCCGCGCTGGTAGGCTATCCGATGGCACCGGAGGCACCGGCGATCTCTCCTTTCCAGGAAAAGTTCTTACAATGGCGGGGCACCTACGATGTCACTGATGGCCTGCCCGGAGGTGACTGGCGCGAATGGGATACGGACGATGACACATTTCCAGATCGAGTTGAATTTGTGGCTGCAGGTTCGCCTGTCGATTCCGGAAGCCGTCCAGCACTGGCGCTCGATGTCGTGCAGTCCGGCCCTCGTCGCACGGTGCTCCTACGATATCTGAGACGCGCGGACGCCGCCGATCTTGGGATTGGCTATCGAATCGAGCATGCCTCACAGCTCGCCAGTGACGGTACTGGTGCCTGGGAAGTGATTGATCCCGATGTCCTGATCAACAGCGGAGGCTCGGTAACCACCTCGTCGACCGGGGAAGGGATCGAGGCCGTCGATGTGCGCATTCCTTTGGACAGCCGCGATGTCTCTGAAACATTCTACCGAATGCGCTATGTTCTTCCCGAATAGGATCACTTTAGTTACCCATTTTTGATGAATTCTGAGCCTGTCCCAAATCCTTTCCAGCTCGACGGGAAACAGTGGTTCCTTGCTGCAGCAGTGGTGTCGATCGTCGCATTGCTGATACCTGAGCTGGGATCGCGACCGGAAATCTTCGCTTATCCGCCCGACTACCGGGTGCCCTATTCGGTGAGTAAGGACTACTGGCTTTACAGCCGCCATCTGGATCGGGCCGCCAGTGACAAGGCTGCCGTGTTCGTCGTGGGAGATTCAGTCGTATGGGGGGAATATGTCAGGCCGAACGGTACCCTCAGCCATTTTCTAAATTCCCAGCGCGGCAGTGCGATAGGCGTCAACTACGTGAACGCTGGAGTCAACGGCCAGTTTCCACTCGCACTGGATGGCTTGCTGACTCACTACGGACATGCCATCCGTGGGCGCAAGGTGCTGCTGCACTGCAATCTACTGTGGATGTCGAGCCCGGAGGCCGATCTGAGCGACAGCAAGGAACAGGCGTTCAATCACCAGCCGCTCGTGCCTCAGTTGCCTGGTTCTGTGCCCTGCTATAAGGCGGACATCGATACACGGATCGGTCATCTCCTTGATCATGCGGTGCCCGTTTTTGCCTTCAGCAATCACCTGCAGATCGCGCAGATGGACAGCATGAGCCTGCCGGACTGGACGCTGGCGACCGATGGCAACTGGCCGCCGCAGTACCCCAACACATACACGAATCCACTGCCGCTCCTATTGGCTCCCATTCCTTCAGAGCCAGTCAGCGATTCAGAGCGTGGACTTGATTCACAGCGGCACAGGCCCTGGTTCGATCGCGGGATGAAACCGCAGACGTATGCCTGGGTACCGCTCTGGGATTCCCTGCAATGGGCGGCATTTCAACGCATCGTCCAGCGATTGCGAGCGTGGAACTGCGATGTCTTTGTCGTGCTCGGGCCATTCAATACCCACATGATTGAAGAAGCGAACCGTCAGGATTTTGACACCCTTTCCTCGGGCGTCCAGCAGTGGCTGTTCGAAAATGGTGTGGGCTACGTGGCACCCGGTACTCTCCCATCCGATCTCTACGGAGATGCCAGCCACCCGCTGACTGGAGGCTATGAGGAACTGGCGAAGGTCTTGCGCGGCAATGACACATTCACGACATGGGCATCGCGGGTTTCGACGGCACCCCGTTAGGTAGCGCTAACTACCGGGTGTCCGACTTTCCTGGGAGGCCTTTTGCGTTGATGACCACCCACGCACCGATCAGCACCAGAGGAGCCGCCATATAGAATCCCCAAGTGGGCAGAACGCCGTTGAATCCCAGCTCAAACATACCTGCAGCGATAAACTGGCATTGCGATGCCACAGCAACGCGCTGGCCGGGTAGGTGGCGAAGGGTGTAGTTGATCAGCGCGTGGCCAAGAATCGTAGGCCCGATCGCCAGGGCTGTTACCAGCACAAGCTCGCGGCCCACCGGAGTCTCTATCTTTTGATCAGTGATCCACGCGACTCCCAGGCTGCCTGCCGAGGCGATGAAGTAAAGCGGCACCACGTACAGCCAAACATCTGGAAGCGCGCGCCCGTTGCGTCGGCCAAAGGCCAGGTACGCCGCCAGCAGCAGCATCGAGCCGAAGCAAATCAAGTCTCCACGTGCAGTCGCTGCGCTGACGGTCAGATCAGCCCCAGAAAGAGCGACCACCCCAGAGAATGCAATCGTGGTGCCGACGATCTCCTGTCGGCCAATCTTTTCCCTGATCAGAAACCAGAGCAGCAGCGGCAACACAGCAGGTACCATATTGACGATCAGTGATGCGTTCGCCACCTCCGTCGCCCGTGCTCCCACCACCCAGGTCGTGAAATGCAGCGCCAACAGCAATCCGGGTACCACACAGTGACGCAGCATCGCTGGCCGAAAATCAACGCCGCTGTGCCTGATCCATCCACGAACAAACCACGGCGACAGAATGATCGCCGCAACAAGCAGGCGCCAGCAGGAAAGCGTTCCAGGAGCAAGCCGACTCTCCCGAAGCATCAACACTGAAGTCGATAACGCCAACACAGCAACCAACAGGGCAATGACAGTTGCTGCAGGAATACTGCTGGTTACGGAAGGACGGAGAGGCACAAGATCGTATGTTCGAAGGCTTCGTTCAGCACGACCAGACCGATGTCAACTGCCGATTCACGGTGATACCGAAATCAGAAAGCACATTCCCGCCTCCCTTGGCCCGCCCTCATGAATAGATAGATATCGCCCCTATTTCCAGGTATTGTCCTTCACTGGTTTCCCATTCGTTGTAAGAATCTGGAAGTGGTGGAACGGGTTCGTGCCGGCTGAGAATCTCCAGACGATCTTCTTTTCCGGCGTGACCTCGATGAGCTTGACTTTATCTGGGCCGCCGCCGTGGTAGCTGGTGATCACCGTATTGCCATTCGGCAGGCGCTGGACGCCGCAGGCATCGGAGATGAGCTCTTCTCCAATGTCTTCGTTGCTCACGCTCCAGACGATTTCTCCTTCATTGTCGATTTCGATGACGCGATTGCCGTTGGTACAGCCGATTACTGTATTGCCATTGCTCAGTCTAATTGCGGTGAATGGCCAGTCGTGTTTTTCCCGGCCGCGGTCGTCCGTGGGAAATGTGCGCACTACTTTGCCGGTGGCAGGATCGTATTCCTTGACAGCAAAGTCGAGTAGATGCGGAGCGATGTAGTTGCCATTGGGCAGGACGCGCAGCATGCGGGTCTGCATGTGGGCATTCTCGATCTGGCAAGCGAGAGGCATCTTACTGATGACATTGCCGTCGCGATTGACGACGACTGCCTGCGGGGAATCACCAAGTTCCGCTATGAGGAGAGTGTCGTCAGGCAGTAGCTGTGCCGTGCTGATTTCCTTCCGAGTCCCCTGATAGCTGAATACGATTTCTTTGGTCTTGCGATCGACTTCGACGACTCCTCCCTTTGGATACTTTTCGTTAGGGTAAAGGGCCAGCAAGACATTGCCATTCTCTAATACCCAGCCATCGCTGGAGGGCAGCTCGAATTTCCATTCCACCTCGCCGGAGTCGTTGTAGATGGTGGCGCCATTGGCGCTGCCAAGTCCGAGAAAGGAATGGGTGACAGCTTCTTCGGCGCGGCTGACCATTTCTGACATTGCCGAGGCAAGCAGAGAACAAATCAGAGGTAATACAAAACGTTTCATGTTTGAAGAGTCATCTGATTCGTTGCGAAATAGAAGACAATTCGTCAGGCAATGATGTCGTGAATCACATTGCCGAAATCGATTTCGAGTCGTTTGCGGCCGGCGATCTCCATGCTTTCTGGATGAAGTCCCAGCTGGTGGAGAATGGTGGCGTGCACGTCGGTGACGTAGTGTCGATTCTCGATCGCATGGAATCCGATTTCGTCGGTGGCACCGTGAATCGTGCCGCCTTTGATACCACCACCTGCCATCCACACGCTGAATCCATACGGATGGTGGTCGCGGCCATCGGCGCCTTGAGTTCCTGGAGTGCGACCGAATTCCGTGGCGAACACCACGATGGTTTCGTCCAAAAGTCCGCGTTGCTTCAGGTCTTTGATGAGTCCGGCTGTCGGCAGGTCTACCTGTCTGGAAAGGTTTTCATGATTGGCCTTCAGGCCTGAATGAGCGTCCCAGGCCCCGGCTGCTCCATCGCCATGCTGAACCTGGACAAAGCGCACACCGCGCTCAACCAAGCGTCGGGCTGCAATCAGTTGCTCGCCGAAGGGGCGGGTCGCATCATTGTCGAGCCCATACATCGTCCGGGTGGTTCCCGATTCAGACTTCAAATCGAGCGCATCCGGGATCGCTGCCTGCATTCGAAATGCCAGCTCGTAGGCGCGTGTTCGGGCCAGGAGTTTTTCGTCAGCCGGATATTGATACGCTCCCAACTGGTTGAGCCGCGAGACGAGTTCAAAGGCATGCTGCTGCTGGGCTGCGCTGACATCGCCCTCAGGTCTGGCGTAGGGCAGGGGATCCTTTGGATCGATCTTGAGATTTACCGCATCGTAGGCCGGACCGAGGTAATGTCCGTCGCGCGTATCGAAGAAACGTGGGCCTATGTTGATGAATTGCGGCAGGTTCTGGTTCAGTGATCCGAGGCCGTAAGAAACCCATGCGCCAATAGTCGGGAATCGCCCGTCAAGCATATGTCGCCCGGAGTGAAACTGAACCTGCGCTCCGTGGTTGTCATCGGTCGTCCACATTGAGCGGATGACCGAGATGTCGTCAGCACAGGTGCCAATGTTTGGGAACCAGTCGCTGATTTTGATACCGCTTTGGCCGTAGCGGCTGAACCCCGTTTGCAGTGGATACAGGACATTGCGCTGTTTGCCATTGGCATCGTTTACCACGACCACCCGCACGTTCTTCAGATTCCCGGCAGATTGAACTCCTGCGAAGGGGGTCTCGCCGATGGTCTTTCCGGCATACTGGTTCAGCATCGGCTTTGGATCGAAGCTCTCCATGTGGCTGAGTCCGCCACGCATGAACAGCCAGATCACGCTTTTTGCCTTGGGCCTGGCGTGCGGATTGCCATCCCTCAGAGTTCCATCGGCCAGGCGCTGATTGCCGAGGCTCTCGCGCTGGAGTAGTGATAGCAGGGCGACCCCGGAAAGCCCATGGGTCACATCGCTTAGGAATCGGCGTCTGGGATACATCGGTTTAGCGGATCGTGGCGAAGTCGTTGTGGTTGAAAAGTGCGAGAAATACCGTGGCACGTGCTCTGGTTTCGGTAGTGCCTTCCATTGCCGACAGCGCATCCATGCAAGTGTTGAGTTCAGCACCAGTCGGAGCGCGGCCTAACACTTGTTCAAACACATCCACGAGGAATTCATCGCGGTTTCGGTGTGCTGCAATGCTCTGCTCGGCCAGCTTGTCGCAGACTTCGAAGACGCGCTTGTCGTTCATCAATGTCAGTGCCTGCTGTGGTGCGATGCTCTCCTCACGGCGATAGCATTCCAGGATGTTGGCATCGTCGAATGCGGCGTGGAACCGATGAATGTCGTCGCGGGAGTGGCGGAAATAGAGGCTGCGGCGGTCGCTCGGTGTGCCGATGGGGACGGGCGCTCCGCCCATGCTGAAGTCGATCCTGTCAGCAGATGAAAGGATCGAGTCGCGCAGCATCTGGGACGTCATACGCTTGCCATTCGCCCGCCAGTAGTAGGCATTTGAGGGATCAGTGGTGAGTGATTCTGGTGCAGCGTGGAGGATCGAAGAGCTGCGCTGATAAGCCTGAGATGTGGTGATTAACTTGAGAACATGCTTCAGGCTCCATCCGTTTTCCATCAGCTCCACGGCGAGGAAGTCGAGTACATCCTGGTGAATGGGAGCATTGGCTCGAATTCCAAAGTCAGTGACATCGGCAACGAGAGGCATTCCCATCGTGCGCAGCCAGAGGTGATTCACTGCTACCCTGGCGGCGAGTGGATTTTGCCGACTGGCGATCCACTTTGCCAATGCCAGCCGCCGACCAGTGCTTTGTCGTGGATAGGTGGGGCCGTAAGTGTTGAAATTGTGTTCCGGTGTTTCGAGGGCTTTTTTTGATCCAAAGAGTGAGGTGTGTTTCGCTGCTGGGCCCCGTTCCTTGAGGGCTTGCCACTTTGTCAGGGCCTCGGACGCGGATTTCTTCGCTTCTTCGGTCGGGTTTTCGCCCAGTCGGGATTTGGCTTCGATGTGTGCGAGTTCTGCCTGCCACTCCAGTTCAGCCGCTTTCTTTGAAAGGCTCGTGCAAGTGGTCTCGTCGGCACACTCCCGGAACTGAGCGTTGTCAGCTGCGATGCGTGCCTCCATAGCCGCTCCGTCCAAAGCACCGAGTCTGCGAGCTGCTTCCAAGTGCGCCTGTTGCACGCCTTTGCGTGTTCCTGGTGCCCAGGCATCCGGCGGGAGTGCTACAGGCGTGATTCGCAGCGATCCCAGAATGGATGGAATGTTAGGCCCAATAGTTTCCGACTCGTCTGGTGTTGCTTCATTGCCGCGAACGTGAAGGTAAGTCGGGGTTTCCGGGTGGTCATCGAATACCTTTGCGATGCCGTCGCTTTCAAAATCCAACTCGCCAGCAACGGCATCGAGCCGCACCTGGTGGGGTTCGAAAATTGCGCGCATCCGGTAGTAGTCCTTTTGCGTTATCGGATCATACTTGTGGTCATGGCACTTCGCGCAGTTTACTGTCAGGCCAAGAAATGCTTTGCTGGTGTGCTCGACAGTTGCGTCCAGCCAAGTGGTGCGGTTGAACAGGAAATAGTTTCTCGCAAGAAATCCCGTTGCCCTTTCCACATCCAGATTGCCGGGCTCCAGCTCATCGGCGGCGAGCATTTCCAGCACCATGCGATCGTAACCCTTGTCGGCAGCAATGGATTCAATGATCCAGTCGCGCCAGTGCCATATGTGTTTTTGTGAATAGCGGAGCTGCGCGTCGAGACCGTACCAGTCCGTATAGCGCCAGATATCCATCCAGTGCCGTGCCCAGTGTTCCGAATGCCGGGGGCTGGCGAGAAGGCGATCGACAGTGTTGGTGACTTTGTCAGGGCTCTGATTCAAGAGGAATTCCTGCCGATCCTTGAGCTTGGGAGGAAGCCCGGTGAGGTCAAGAGAGAGCCGACGGAGCAGGATATCGCCAGCGGCCTCCTGTACTGGTGAGATTCCCAGCGTCTTCCATTTGGACGCGAGTAGTGCGTCGATCGGATTTCCTGATTCTGCAGCTGAAATGTCAGGCCTCTCAACTCGCTGGAAGGCCCAGTGTGGCGGTGCGCTTTCCCCTGCGTCGTAGCCGCGAGTGATTCCGCTCCACCCCGGCTGAATGAGCGCAAGCGAAGAAGCAAAGAAAACGCTGAGGTAGCGACGGGCCATTGTTCTGAGATGCTACCACAATCATTTCTTGGGATGCAGGGAAATTACCAGGAACCGCCGTCCGGACGTCGAAGTTGGCGGTCGAGAAGAAGCACCGGAAAGCCATCGTCGATCGGATAAGCACACTGCTTGTCTTCGCGAACCAGTGCTTCAGCGATATTTTTGCCGGGCAGGGCTTCCTGCATTGCAGCGATCTGTTCGGCACTTGCCAGGAGAAGCGATTGGCGGGTTTCCGGACAACGAAGGATGCTGAGGATGGATGCGGAGAGTTTCATGTTCAATACTGGGGAACCGACGGATCGATTTCGTCAGACCAGGCCGTAATGCCGCCAGCGATGCTGAATGCCTGGGGGTAGCCGAGTTCCCGCAGCAACTGCGCAGCGTGCAGGCTGCGGACGCCGGAGTGACACAAAATGTAGATGGGCGCTGATTTTGAGATCTCGCCATGACGCGTCGGGAGTTCCCGCAGGGGCACGTGCGCCGCGCTGGGGAGAGCCGCAATCTCAAGCTCGAACGGTTCCCGGACGTCGAGCAACGTGAAGTCGGCTCTCGCTGTCAGATGTGCGTTCAATTCGTGCACGGTGATCTCGATCGAGTCTTCAGCCGCCTGCTTCGTTGCGGGGAGGCCGCAGAATTCCTCGTAGTCGATCAGTTCCTTGATCGACGGCTGGTCGCCGCAGACCGGGCATTGCGGGTCGCGCTTCAGCTTGAATTCGCGGAACTTCATGCTGAGCGCATCGAAGTGAAGGAGCCGCCCTAACAATGGTTCACCGATTCCAGTGAGAAGCTTGATCGTCTCAATCGACTGCACCATTCCAATGATGCCGGGGAGCACGCCCAGGACACCGCCTTCCGCGCAACTGGGCACGAGTCCCGGAGCGGGCGGGGTAGGGAACATGCACCGGTAGCAGGGGCCACCGAGATGTGGAGCGAACACGGACGATTGCCCTTCAAAGCGAAAGATCGAGCCGTAGACGTTTGGCTTCTGGAGCAGTACGCAGACGTCATTGCTGAGATAGCGTGTGGGGAAGTTGTCCGTGCCGTCGATGACGAGATCGTATGGCTTGGCGAGCTCCATGGCGATGTCGCTCTTGAACAGCTGGTCATAAACGACCACTTCCACTTCCGGATTGATGTCCGTCAGGCGCGCCTTTGCCGAGACGATCTTCTTTTTGCCAATGTCCGACGTGCCGTGCAGCAACTGGCGTTGAAGATTGGAAGCATCGACCACATCGGCATCGACTATTCCCAGTCTTCCGACACCCGCTGCAGCCAGATACATGGCAATGGGCGAGCCGAGCCCGCCCGCGCCGATGCACAGGACGCTCGCGGCCTTAAGTTTGAGCTGACCCTCCTTCCCAAAATCGGGGATCGAAAGGTGACGCGTGTAGCGCTGAAATTCCGATGGGCTGAGATTATTCGGCGTCATCGAGGACAAGAATCTCGACTTTCCTGAATTCACAGGGATGGCTTTCCGACTGTAGAGAGATGCTACCGCCGCTCAGGGCGATGTCACCGCCACGTTTCTCGATAACGGGTTTTGCCGAAGCATCACTGTCATCGAGCACAGGCTGGTTGTAGCTGAGCACCTCTTCACCATTGATGTAGTGGGTGATGACTTCGTTGCCCTTCACCAGCACTTCCGCTGTGACCCATTGCTCGCCGTGATAGGTTTTTGATGTGGACGTAGTACAGTGGGTTTTGATGAGCTTGTCGTTCATGAAGACATGCGTTCCCGGAGTGCAGAGATTGCCAGTCGTACGGTCGTGTTCGCCGTCGCCGCCGAGCAGTTGTACTTCGATCGAGACAGGGAAGTCCTGGTCTTTGGCCATCGTTTCCGGTGCCTGACCGTGAATCATGATGCCACTATTGCGGGTGGCCCAGCCCGGGCCTCCGGTCATTTGCTCGCCGACGAATCGGTATTCAACCCGAAGGCGGTAGTTTGAATATGGTGATTTGTAAAAAAGATGACCGAATGTTTCGTCGAACTTTTTGTAGCCGTCGTAGCCCACCTTGATCACACCATCTTCGACCCGGAACGTCTTTGCCGGATCTTTGCCAAACCCCTGGTAGCGAATCTTCGGCGTCCATCCGTCCAAATCTTTGCCATTGAACAGTGGTACCCACTTCTCTGAAGATTCGGCTTTTTCCGGGGTGGATGTTTTCGGCTCGTCCGCATGGGAATGGAGCCAGGCTAATGCGCAGATTGCGGATGTGGAAAGGGTGGTGATCGAGGTGAGTTTCATTTTGGAATAGAGGGGGGCACTATACGTGAGCTGGGAAAAATCAGGAGGCGTGCGATGACAGATAGATTACGTAGCCGACTTTGCACAGAACGTGAGCCAATTGATCCACATGGAAATTCGTCCAGCGTTCACACTTTGCGTAGTCAAGCAGCCAGTGGATGAGGAATTCGACTGCCGCGATGACAGCGCTTCCAGTAACCAGCCATACTCCACCAGCCTGGATAAGGCTGTGGGCCGTAAGGCAGTAGAGCCAGAGCCCGCTGGGTTCCTCTCCCTGAAATTCGCTATTGGCCAGATGGCGGTTCTTCCCTTGTGCTAGAAATGCGCCCTGCAACGGGAAGTCTGCGATGGCGTGCATGATGAGCATTGCAAACAGTAGCATCCATGGTGCGTCGTAAGTTATGCCGATGTTTGCTATCATGCTTCGGAAGGAGGGATTTCTGTCTAGGAAATTGAAGAGTGAACAACTCGAATGAACCTTCATGTTCACGCAGGCACCGCTGTGCTGCAAGTCTTAATCCCTTCTTGACACAACCAGAAACCAAGGGGGGCGACTGTTGCGCCGCGATCTGTGCATGCCGATTGAGCTTGCATCACCCGCTCCAGAGTGCGAAGCAGGCACCTCCATGGCGAAGATCGACACCATTTTGAAAGGCACCGGACTCGCTGCTCTCATTGGGCTGGGAATTCCCGTTGGGCTATCGGTCAAGTTCGATGACGGACGGATCCGCGCGGAGGAGCTCAAGGGGGAGTTTGGCATCACGGCGTGGACGTATCGCGTGCGTTGCCCCCGCGAGTTCTCGACGGTAAGAATCGAGTTGTTCTCGGCAAAGCCCGGGGCAGATTTGACCGATGAACGAAAATCGCTCGGTGTTTTGCAAGCGGTGCAGTCAGCTGCCGTGAAGGCCGCCGATATTCGCATCTACGCCGAGGCAAAGGCGGCAAGAGTCCTGTGCAACGGCGAGCGAGCTGAGTTCACAATTCCCTTCGATCCCGCGCAGGCAACTATCCACCATCTCGGCGGTAAAGGTCGCGAAATCGACACCGGCGTATTTCTGCTGGCGGAGCAAACGGAGGAGAGCTTGTTTGCGGTAGTTTCGGTAGAGTGAAGCGGGAGCGATAATCGCCGTCTCTTCAGCTTGTCCAGCTTCAGTTTGCTCAGCCGCTTGTTCGCTTCTTTCAAGTCGAGTACCTCGGGATCGAATTCTTCTCCCAGCCAATCGATCAGATCCTCGCGATCTGGATGGCCCGGAGTCTTCATGGCATCAACGAGGTCTTCGTAGCCAGGATTTCCACCACAGTCTTCGGGTGGACAAGCCCGAGACCCAGGCCTTTTAAAAAGAATACAAAAAAGCAGCGGTGCACGATGAGAGTGCGCCGCTGCTTTTCGTATAAGAAGTTGTCGCTGGTTACTTTTTGAAATAGGCCGCCTGGTAGCTTGAGAGGCTTTTTTTGAGAGCTGCGACGTTGGCTGGATCCGTGGTCTGCTTGCACTTCATTGCGTAGACGGTGATCTGATGAAGGAGTTCGAGGTGGGCCAGATAACCGGATTTGTCAGCGCCTGCTTCTGGAAGCTTCAAGCGCTGGGCAAGAAAGTAGGCGGATATTTCGTCCTGAATCTTTTGGGCGTGGGACTCTTTATTGATCGTCCAGCGGATGATCTGATTCTGGTTTTCTGCAGCTTTAGCGGAAAGCTCGGTGATCTGTGCCATTGCCTTTTCAATGGTGGCGATATGCTGGTTGAGTTCAGCGAATTTGCCTTCGTCATCGTACAGGCCGCAGGGTACCTGACAGTGTGCAAACGCAGGCTCAGGAGCCACGGTTGCGAAGGAGAGGACTGCTGCGGTAACGGCAACTGCGGAAAGGGTGAGTGTAGTCTTTAGGTGGTTCATCAGCAGCAAAGCTAGCGGAAATTGCTTCGCACGTCAAAGTTACACTTTTGTGTCCAATTTCAGCTTCCTGCTTCCGAGAGGCGATCGACACGAATCTGGAGGTCGGAAAGCGCGTTCATGAAGTACATGTATCCCTCGTAGGGTGAAGGATACGGGTTGAAGTAGCTGTGCACGTCGCCGTCGGCGTCGCCTTTCGTGCACATGTAGTAAAAATGGTCGGAAGTCTGCATTTTCGACCATTGGTGCAAAAGATCCGGGCAGTCGATGGCTTTCACTTTGGCCTCAAGCGTCAGGATTTTCTTTGTGGCTTCAGTCTGCATCGTATTGCCTTTCCAGGCGGAGAGGTCCTTGGCGGTATCGGCCCACGATGTTGGAGCATGGACGTCGTAGGTGCCCAGGACGGAGCAGGTGTCGACCACTTCCGAAGGGGTAATGAATCGAACCCCTTCGTCCGCCATTGCTTCTGGAAGGTGGTACCAGAAATCGAATATGCCGGTGTCTTCCCATTTGTGCTCGCCGATGGTCTCATAGTCGATGAACACATTCACGACGTCTCCCGGTTCGCGCGCGATCCACTCGGCGTACTTCTTTGCTGAAAGCGGATGCTCAGGCCAGTTGGGATCGGCGAAGCGGAACGCGATATCATCAGAAAGAATGCAGTTGCGGGTGAGTGTTTTCAGACTCTGGACATTGGGTGCCTGGTAAACGCCATTGGCGGTGCGACCGTCCAGCATCGCAGGAACTCCTTCCGCAAGCATGCCTTCGAATCCAAGGCCTTCGACGAAGTGGGCGAGCTCGTTGAAGTAGATCAACTCAGTGTGGCGAAAGACGCGCGGGCGCTCGATGCCAAAGACAGACTTCAGCTTGTCGGCATGAAGCTGCACCTGGCGTGCAAATTCTTTGCCTGAATGGCGATAGCACAGCGAGTGATAGTAGGTTTCTGAAATCAGCTCGACGTTTCCGGTTGCGACCAGTTCCTGAAACAATTCGACCACATCCGGACGGTGATGTTCAGCCTGCTCGATGAACACTCCGCTCAGGGAGAAGGCGATGTGGAACTCCGGGTGTCGCTTGACCAGCTCCAGCATGAGCTTGGTCGCGGGCACGTAACACTTGTCGCTGACTTTATTGAGGATGTCGCGGTTGAGATCGTCGGCTTCGTAGAATGGATCGCGTCCGATATCGAAAAAACTGTAGGGCTTGAGGCGGTTCGGCTGGTGCGCCTGAAAGTAGATGCAGAGATTGGGCATAAGTTTTGCAGGAGGCCTGAGATCTCAACCGACTCAGTCGATGACGCTGAGTTCGAGGTGTGATTCGTAGGCTTCGACGATGCGTTCGGCAGCAGCTTCCCAGGTGCAGTTTTTCTGGTCTTCGAGCGATGCATTGACAGCGTGCTGGTATTCCTTGTCGTCGTTGAGAAGGGTTGCGATGTGATGGGCCATGAGGTCGACATCCCAGTAGTCTGCCTGAAGTGCTCTGGTGAGGACTTCGGCGACACCGGACTGCTTGGAGATCACCGCGGGGATGCCGTATTGTGCGGCCTCCAGGGCGGATAGTCCGAATGGCTCGGAAACGGACGGCATGCAGTAGACGTCTGTCATCGAAAGCAGTTCGTTTACTTTCTGCTTGTTCAAAAAGCCGGTAAAGTGGAAGCGATCGCCCACATCATGGTAGGCGCCATACTCGATGAGTGGTTTGAGTTTTTCCCCGGTACCCGCCATGACGAAACGGACGTTGCGGTTTTCCTTCAGCACCTTTGCCGCAATCTCCAGGAAAAACTCTGGGCCTTTCTGCGCCGTAAGCCTGCCGAGGAACAAAACGAGTTTTTCGGGGAAAGCCTTCTCGGTGCGGTAGGTCTCCACGGGTTCTGCGCCGTTGTGAATGGGAACAACCTTGGCGGGATCAATGCCGTAGTGACCCGTGACGATGGTGCCGGTGTATTCGCTGACGGGAATCACGAGGTCAGCTGCCTCCATACCGGATTTTTCCACATCGAAGATCCAGCCGCGGCTGTCGGGGCCAGCCCGGTCGTAGCTAAGGCTGTGCACGTGGACTACCAGAGGCTTGCCAGTGTGTTGCTTGATCGCCACTCCGGCGGGAAACGTCATCCAGTCATGCACATGGATAAGATCAAAGTCTCTGGAGTCAGCCAGGATCGCGGATGCCTTGCGAAAAGCCGTGACCTTCTCGTGCACGTCGTCACCATAAAGTTCGCCTGCTGCGAATGCCGGCAGGCTCTCGGTCGCGTAGCGGATCTGTGCTGCTGCTGCTCGGGAAGGGGGGAGCGTTTTGGTTGCTGTCTCAGTGCGCGCGATTTCCCTGCGCCCTTTCGTTTCTTCGATCGCTCCATAGGGAAGCAAGTCTGCCTCGATTCGATCTACCTCAGCGAATGTTTCGTAAAGAGTTTCTGACGGGGCCGCGAGTTCCTGGGTAATCTGGCGCACTTGTTCCAGTGGCAGATGATCGAGGCCGGTGAGCTGAACTCGGTCGACAACGAAACTCGGATCCACCTTTGGCAGGATGAAACTGAGGTCGACGTGCTTGGAGAGAGCCTTGCCCATTCCCAGGCAAGCGATTCCGAGTCCTCCATTGATGATGGGTGGAAATTCCCACCCGAGCATTAATACCTTCATATACAGTTAAGAAGTCACATAGCAGAGTCCTTGCCAAGTGTCGGTACAGTGAGGGATTATTTTATGGCGTCGCTTTGATTGCGAGCGCAAATACGTTCCGCCGCTGGCACGGCATGTGCGTAAAGCTCGGGTTGCCAGAGTACTGCCCACAGCTATCTTTCGGCCTCTTCATTATGCCCAACGATCCCAGTAAGCCGCAAGGAAACTACATGCAAAACGATCTTGCTGCCGCCAAGGCAGGCAAGGAAAGTTTCCCTACCGATATTGTATCGATGACTGTCGAATCCGGATGGATCGAGTTCATTTCAGCAAACAATGTCGCCCTGCGAGTGGCTTTCCTGGGGCCGGAGATTGCCCGAATCCGTTATGCTTGCCACGGCGAATTTCAGGAGGATTTCTCCTACGCGATCGATGATACCGCTGAGCATGTGGCGATGTTACCGGACGTGGAAGAAACAGTGGATGGATGGAAATTGACGACCTCCGCTCTCACGTTGGTTGTCGAGCGTTCGCCTCTGAGGGTCCATGTCCTGCGGCCTGATGGCGAGCCGCTGTTGGTGGAGGAAAAAGGGTTCCACTGGGAGGACTACCACGAGTTTGGGGGCGAGATCGTGAAGATGAGCAAAAAGCTGCATGGCAATGAATGCTTTTACGGCCTCGGTGACAAGTCGTGCGAATTGAATCTCAGATCACGCAGGCTGCACCTCTGGGGATCCGACACGTACGGCTACGGCAAGGATTCTGACCCTCTTTACAAGAACATCCCATTTTACATCGGACTGCACGCTGGCGGTGCCTACGGTGTCTTCTTTGATAATACTTTCCGGTCGTTTTTCGACTTCGGGCACGAGCGGGAGACGGTCACCAGCTTTTGGGCACAGGGGGGGGAAATGAATTACTACCTGATTGCGGGGCCGCAGCCGACCGATGTCGTCCGCCGGTTTTCCTGGCTTACGGGTCGACATGAGTTGCCACCTCTCTGGGCCATGGGCTACCACCAGTGCAAGTGGAGCTACCGATCCGAGGAGGAATTCCGGGCACTGGGAGCGAAGTTTCGCGAGCTGGAAATACCATGCGATGCCCTGTATCTGGACATCGACTACATGGACGGATTCCGTTGCTTCACATGGAACCGTGAGGCTTTTCCTGAGCCTGCGAAGATGGTCGCTGATCTGCGCGCCGATGGTATCCGGACGGTAGTGATCATCGACCCGGGCATCAAGATCGATCCGGATTACCCGGTGTATACGGAAGGAAAGGAGAATGACTACTTTTGTCGCCGTGGAGACGGTCCGCTGATGAAGGGCTCCGTCTGGCCGGGTGAATGCGTCTTTCCTGATTTTACCCGACCAGATGTAAGGGACTGGTGGGCTGGTCTCTTCAAAGGGCTGATTGAGGACGATGGCGTTGGCGGCGTCTGGAACGATATGAACGAGCCGGCGGTTTTTGAAATGGGCACCTTCCCGCGCGATGTGCGTCACGATTTTGATGGTCACCCGTGCTCACACCGCAAGGCACACAACATCTATGGAATGCAAATGGTGCGGGCCTCGTGTGATGGAGTCCGGCGGTTCAATGGCGGACAACGCCCGTTTTTGATTACCCGCTCCGCATATGCCGGCACTCAACGCTACTGCTCGGGTTGGACCGGGGACAATGTGGCTACCTGGGAGCACTTGCGGATTGCGAATCTTCAATGCCAGAGACTCAGCATGTCTGGCATGAGCTTTGTTGGTTCTGATATCGGCGGATTCATCGAGCAGCCGAACGGAGAACTTTACGTTCGCTGGCTGGCGATGGGTGTTTTCCATCCCTTGTGCCGCACACATTCTTCGGGGGATCACGGCGATCAGGAGCCGTGGTCATTCGGTGAGCGGTTGACCAAGGTGGCGCGGAAGTTCATCGAGTTGCGCTACCGTTTGCTGCCATACCTCTACACGACTTTCTGGCAGCATACGACCCATGGCGATCCGTTCCTTCGGTCATTGTTCTCGCTGGATCCATTCGACGTCGACACTCACAACAGAGCGGAGGAATTTGGAGTGGGCGATCATCTTGTCGTATGTCCGATCTCACAGCCAAAGACGGACGGACGTTGGCTCTATCTTCCCAAGGGCAACTGGTACGACTTCTGGAACGACAACCCGGAGAGCGGCAAGGACGAAGTGTGGACGCCCGCTCCGCTCGACCGCATTCCTCTTTTCGTCAGGGCTGGCAGTGTTCTGCCCATGGATCCGGTGCGGCAGTCCACCAGCCACCCGCCTGCGCCTGTCAGAGAGTTGCACGTTTATGATGGATTGTTAGTCGAGCGGGAAAGTGTGCTCTACGATGATGCTGGAGATGGCTACAGCTACAAGAACGGAGAATACTGTCTCCAGCGGTTCATAGTTGCCGGAACGGAGAAGGAGCTGAAGATTACACGCACTGAGGAAGGAGCGTTCTCACCTCACTATGATCAATTCGAAGTCGTTCTGCATGGTGTGGTATCGGCGAAAATTTCGATTGAGTGCGATGGCAACCGCCTCGAGCCTGAAGTCAGGTCAGGAGGCCGGGTGTTTGCCGTTACGGTTCCAAGAGACTTCGCGATGCTTACCGTTTCAAAGTAAGACGGTTGAATTGTCACCGTCGCATTAGATGAGAGTGGGTGCACCGGCGGTGGCGAGCCTGAATTCAACGAGAGACGTGATCGCTGGTTGCATCTCACGGCTTGTCCTCTCTCTTGTCTTTGGTGTAGCGCACGATGACGGCACGCCCTGCATAACCGGAGCGCTCGATCTCCTCTCGAATCATACGCTCTACCTCATCCGGGCTTCCGCCACCAGTTCCGGCGCCGATCAAGGGAAAGCCGATTGACTCAAATCCGTGCTCCTCCGCCTTGGATATCGCTGATCTCACGGATCCACGGATCGAGGTTTCTGATGACGTCCAAAGATGGCCAATTCCCGCCACATGAATGATGGACTTAAACGGGAGTCGACCTGCACTGGTAACCGCCGCACCACCGAGAGGCAGCACTCCAAATTTCCTGAGTTCTTTGAACGGGGCAAGTCCACCACGCTTCTTGATCGCTCCCGAGATTCCCTGTGGGAGCAGAAGCCACCAGGGAATCAGATTCCGATTCCAAGCGTTGACGATCACCTCGACATCTTGATCTAGCAAATCACCATTAACGAGGAGTATAGACATTGTCTGAGCGAGACTTTTTGGGAGAGCCCGCTGGCTAGCGAAC
>JAGROY010000070.1:0-2795 GCA_020439995.1 Verrucomicrobiia bacterium | reverse complement strand
TTAACGAAAACTCAGAGCGGCAGTGCGCTCGTGGTTCTTGAATTCGCGTGCTCGCCTGCCGTAGCTGGTTACCGCATCTATTTTCACGGTGTCTCTGCGGAGTGATTCCGCAGGCACCATTGATGAATAACGAACTCAACAAGCACACTACTATGTGACACGGTTCTATACGTTGGCCTCGATGTGGACAAGGATTCTATTACCATCGCCGTCGCCCCGGAAGGCAGGGACGGCGCGCAGTTCATCGGCAAATTCCTCAATTGTCCGGGGGCACTCAAAGTGTACCACCTGAGGTCGGATCAAAGTGTACCACTTTTCGGGGATAAATGAGCCGTGATTAAAATGCCAAAAAGACTAAAAGCGTAGGTGGTTCGTCATGGCCAACGAGATTCCCATGACAACCCGAGAAGCAATCAAAGCCCTGCAAATGCGGGGTTATTCGAAGCGGAAAATTGTGTCATACGTTCTGCATTGCATAGCCCAACCGCCTTAGTACGGATCCGTATGCTTGGTGGTGTGGGGGGCGGGAGTTCGAATCTCCCGCATACCCGATTCTCCGCCCATATCCTAAACCGAGCGATCTGGGACGGCAAGCTCGGGTTCCTTCGAGTCATTTTTATCGAAGTCCAAGCCGAACCAACGCTGGCAAATCCTACGATAAGACCACTAAAATGAACACAACGACACTAAAGAAGGCCGACGCAATGCCAGCAATCAGATTGCATCGTACTGCCATATTCCGAGCCGCAATATCAGAAGACTTGTACACGTAGGCCGCAGAAAAAACAATCAACGGAGTCACAAGAAAGGCATACGGGAAGAGTGGGATGGGCAATTTTGGAGTTGCTACAAGGCCCGTGAACCAAGCAGCCAAAACGGCTGTCAATCCTGCTCCAACTAGACCAATAGCTGCCGCAACGATATTCCCGAAACGGGTCACGCCAGCAGCAATGAGCACCAAAGCGATCGGCATCAGGGATGAAACTACGATTGCCGCAACGATCTCAAACGGCATCAACAATTCAGGTTGGATCTGTCCCAGCTCTTCATTTCATCGGAGAGACATTTTGGAAGAGCCCGCTGGCTAGCGAACGCGTGCGGGTGTTTTGACAAAAATTCAGAGCGGCAGTGTTCCCGTGGTTCTTGAACTCGCGTGCTCGCCTGCCGTAGCTGGTTACCGCAATTATATTCACGGCATCTCTGCGGAGTGATTCCGCGGGCACCATCGATGAATAACGAACTCAACAAGCACACTACCATGACGCAGATTCTATACGTTGGCCTCGATGTAGACAAGAATTCTATTTCCACTGCCGTCGCCCCGGAAGGCAGGGATGGCGCGCAGCTCATTGGCAAATTCCCCAATAATATCACCACTCTGCAGCGACACTTTGCCAAATGGCGCTAGGGATCGACTCAAAGCGGCAAACCTCTCATCAGCGATCTGGGCTCCGGCCCGGTCGAACCCAAGATCGCCTACGAAGCCGGGCCGTGCGGGTTCGTGCTCTATCGCCGCCTCACCCAGCTTGGCTACGATTGCCAGGTCATCGCACCTTCCCTCATCCTACAGAGCGCTGGCGACAGAGTGAAGACGGACAAGCGCGATGCAAAGCAGCCTGCCATCCACCACCAGGCAGGCAATCCCACTGCCGTATGTCTACATTTAAACTCACGTCCCTTAATTTGCCCTTGCGGTTTCTCGACCTCTGCCCTCCGTCTGTAGAACTCTGACCGCAACGAGGGACTCTGCACCCAGAGGTCCCTCAAGAATGAGGAGAGCACTTTGAGTGTCTCCAATCTGGAACTCGCATCCGCGCTTGCCTGAATACACGGTCAGAGTGACTTTCAGCGACTCCTTCTGGAAAACGGGATCAAACTTTAAAGGCTCCAACTTCTTTTCGGGCGTTCGCTGAACTAAGGACGGCACAACTGCTGCGCGCGTACCAGACTTAAGTGGCAGATTCTCGATCGTCTGGCAAATGAGCCTTCGCGCTTTCGCAGCCGTGAGGAGAACGTCGGTGCAATTTTTTGCGGAGATCGACACCAGTTCCACAATGGGGTGTGCCCGTTTACCGGCTGGTCGAGCATTTTTCTGGCCTTCCTCCTCGAGCTTTAGTCTGGATAGCACATCTCGCTTCAGCGCAGCGATGTCATCCGCCGCCGCGTCGATCTTCACAATAGTTGCTTCAAACTGATTTTCCTCACCGCGTAACAAACCTGTGAGGGCGATGAACAGGACTAGGGCTATTCGAAGGGGCTTCATGATTGTTGGACACAACGTTCTATGCCGCTGTCTATTAGATCGGAGAACGTTTAGAGTGGATGCACCGGCGGTGGCGAGTTCGAATTCAAAGAGAGACGTTGTCGCCGGTTGCATCCCACGGCTTGTGTGTGCCCAGCATGGGCGAAAACCAAAAGGGGTTCAAGTCCCCTGTTTATAGAATGAACATCGAAAAGATGAAAAGAACTACCAGAAGCCAACTGCGGGAGGGATACGAAGCAAGTATCTTCCCAGCGCGCATGCGATGGGAAAGACAAACCGACCGTGGGGAGGCAGGCTATGGGACTGCCACGCGCGAAGCGCTTATCATATGCGAAGCCAAACTGCAGAGCCCTGGGGGGATAAAGCCATCAGGCGACGAACAGACTGACGCGGCGCGAAGCGCACGTATCATAGCGAAGCGAAACATCAGAGCCCGAAGGGATAAACCTCATACGAGGCCGACGGAATGGGACGAGCTGGCACAACACAGCGAAATTCCTTCATTCAGTTCCGGAGGTAAATGAGGCGCTTG
>JAGROY010000069.1:9908-11279 GCA_020439995.1 Verrucomicrobiia bacterium | reverse complement strand
GTTCCAGTGGTCGGTGGACTCGAACTACCGGCAGGATCTGCTCGACTATTACGATGCCACTCAACATTCGCAGCAATCACCTGCAGTTGATGCCAGCACGACGCTCCGCAATCAGAAATTCACCGGCAACTGGCACCGTCTCGAAGCCGGACAGTTGCGCCGGGAGAGGTTGCATTTGTACATCAATTTTCCGGCAAGCGGCGGCTCCGGGAAAGCTGCCTACCGGCAGGCAATTGACTCTGCGACCACCACCTTCGACCAGCACGGAGCACTCCTTAGCCAACTTTTCGCACGCTTGGGAGCCACGGTCACTCCGATGGATGACGACGATCATTACCTCGATTTTCTGCGCTATTTCAATCCGTCGCGGCGTGATACCGAAGCCAATTTCGATGTGCTGTCTTCGATTCAGGAAAATTGTTTCCTCAGTGAAGCAGCACCGGTGACGGGCAATGACTATGCCGGATTTTGGATGGACGGACATTATCACGGCATCCTCGTTTTGAAGTCGCCGCCACAAACGACCTACTCGGGGATGATCCGTCAACTGACTGGCCTGCCGATGCTCGACTACTCGATCACTGCCAATGTGCGAGCGCTCGACATCGCCGCTGAAATCCGCCGCGAGGAATCGGCCATCGAAAAACTGCAAAATGCTCTGGCCCACAATCCGAAGCAGCGCATGCGCTCGACGGTAGAATCGAAAACACTGCGGATTCAGCGCCTGATGTCGGACGAGGTGGTTCCATTCCAGGCGCAGGTCATTATCCGTGCATGGGATCCATCCATGGCCGGTCTTCAATCCAAACTGGCGGCGCTGGAATCGGCGATCATCAAATTGAATGGTGCAACCTACTACGCACCGGCATTCCCTCCCACCGCGCGGAATTTTTATCTGGCAACCATGCCGGGCTGGACTCGGGATCCTTACGACGAGTTCTCGCTCTATCTGGAGGATCACAACCTCGCCAATCTGCTCCCGGTGTCATCGACTCCTACCGGATTGCTGAAGGACGCGGAAGCCATCTATCCGGGCACCAACGGCAATCTCATTGGTATCAAAACCTTCGTCGGACAGGACTCGTCACCGCAGCACGCCCTCGTCGCCGGAATGACCGGAGCCGGCAAATCGCTCCTGCTGAGCGACCTGCTTTTGCAAACTGAGCCGTTCTACGGATTCACCGCGATCGTCGATGACGGCATGTCCCACGCCCCCTACATCAGATCGGTGTCGGATCAGCCTCCGATCGTCATCCGACCCGAGGGCAATATCACTTTCAACTATCTTGATACCTGTGGGTTGCCTCTATCACCTCAGCATCTGGGCGACGCTGCGGCGATGATTGCGATCATGACAGGAGTCGAGGAACG
>JAGROY010000069.1:0-9686 GCA_020439995.1 Verrucomicrobiia bacterium | reverse complement strand
CAGATCGGGGATGATGAAGCAGGTGCCTATGCCGATACTCACCGTGACGATCCTGACTTGTTTCGCCTGACGTTTGCATTTCTTGAACCGGATTGCATGCCCCGTCACTCGCAGCTTACCGACTGGCTGGAACAAGAGAGTTCCGGCGACTCACGCAAGGCGGAACAATTTGGCAACCTGGCCACCCAGTTGCGCCAGTGGTGCTGTGGCGGAAGCTATGGCGCACTGGTCGATGGGGTCACCAATGTCAGCCTGTCGGGCAGCCATGTCCATATCGAACTCAGCAGGATTCCTGAATCATCGAAGGAACTGAGGGCACTCGCCGCCTTTCTGGTCACCAACCACATTCGCAATGAAATCATGAACCGCCCGCGCCATGTGCGCAAACGGGTCGTGCTGGAGGAACTGGGCGGTTTTTTGACGGTGCCGGGCGGTGAACGCATTGTCAGTGAGTTCTACCAGCGCATGCGTAAATACAATACCTGGGTGGTTTCTGTGATCCAGCAGACGCAAATGTTGGAGCGGTCGCCAGCAGCGGCAAGTTTATTCGGCAACTCACGTATCGGTATTTTCCTTAAGCAGGAGACTGATACAGAACTGGAGTCATTGTCGAAAACCTTCGAACTACCGGAGTCAACCCGGCAGTCGATCCGGCACTTCAACGAGCCGACACGCGAACTCGGCGCTCCCTTCATTTACTACCACAAGGGTACGAAGCAGATCATTGCAACGGCTCGCCACATCCTGCCGGAAGCAACGGAGCAGACGGCCTCCCAGCCCGCGACGACCACCGAAGTCGCATCGGTCGTCTCATGACAGAAATGATGCCTCCGTTTTGGGCACCAAGCACCGAATTAGCGCATCTACTATCAGCACCCCTTCACACTTCAATCCATTCACCTATTCACCCACGAAGAACCATGTTCAAGAAACTCTTACCTTTCTTCATTCCACTCGCCTTTCTTCCAACCCTTATCGAAACCTCGCGGGCCGGACTGATCGTTACCGACCCAACACTCATTGCCACCAATCAAGCCCATCACGCCAAGGATCTCGCCGAACAGCTGATTCGTAAGGCCAATCAGGAAACGCAGATCCTGCGCCTCGCGGAACAGATTGCCCAGACTGAGGACTATCTGGAACGCTACGGCCATCCGGGAATTCCGGTCGCCAATCCCGAGCTACGCAAGCTCATCGATTTACTACGCGCGGCATCGCCCAGCAAATCGACGGAGGAACTGATTCGCGGCGTCGACGGTTCTGAGATTTTCCGTACTGGTTCAGGTGAAGCGAATACTGCTCCCACGCCTGAAATCACTCTGGACGACGGCAAGACGGTTGCCCGCAATCCCGCGCTCTACAAAACGGATGCAGAGGCGAAGCGCGGATTCGATCACTACCATGAGGTGCGTACGGAGGTGCTCGAACGCCGCAAAGAGCTCCGCTCATCAGTTGCCTCGACAACCGCTCAGCTGCAAGCGGCGCAAACAGAAAGTGAAGTGCGCAAGCTGACAGCGGTATTGACGGGCTTGCAGACGGAATTGTCGGCCATCGATCAGGAAATCGGCTTCGCCGCCTCGGAACTGGTCGCTCAACAATCAAGAGCAGAAGCTGACCGCAGGCTCCGGGCTAAAGCACGGCTTGAGGACGACCGCACCCGACACCGCGAGGCATCGCGCAAAGACGCGCAGTTCTACCGTCTCATGACTTCACCGACCTATTTCCGCTCTCGCAAGTAGTAATCCCATGAATGCTGACTTCTCCGAGATTTTTCCCGAGCTTCTCGATCAGGCCCGCGACATCCATGACTTCCTGGTCAACGTCGCGATTGTCGTCCTGTTCTCCGGACTGGTACGCAGCTCATGGCGCGGCACGCTGGCCGGGGACAGTGCGGAAATGATGCGTGCTGTGGTCGCGGTTGCCATCCTGGCCATCGTCATCCAGTTCTTCCCTGACTGGGTGGATGAACTTATTTCGGCTTCCCACTCGGTGCTACAACAAATCGATGCCGATCCAACTCAAACCCATACCGAGTTTGCCCGCCTGATCACCGGAGCAGACGAAGGTCAGGATGTCGGATTCTGGGACGTGCTTTGGTCAGACGAAGGAGGCATCGGTAAGGCGTTCATCTATGCCTTTGTCCTGATCATGGGCAAGCTTGCCTGGCTGATCATGTGGTTAGCCTATCTGCTCCAGCATGTGATCGCGATTTTTGCCATCGCCGTTTCGCCGGGTTTCCTCGCCATGTTTGCCCTCAATGCCACGCGCGGTGTTGCGATCAAGTTTATCCTGTCGCTGCTCGGAGTTCTGCTCTGGCCGATCGGCTGGGCGATTGCAGACATCATGACCGATGCCTTGCTCAAACTGGCGGCAGAGGATCGCATCTATGTGCTCACGGGACCGGATTCGATGCTGGCGGGAACGCAGACGCTTTCCTTCATTCTGATTCTGAGTTTCTGGATTCTGGTCAGCACGATTGCCGCTCCAGTTCTCATTTCCCGCTCGATCGAATCGGGATCACAGATTGGGGCCGCTCTGCTTGGAAGCATGGCTGCCGCAAGCGGGCAATCGCTCAGCTATGGCGTCGGAGCAGGAGTCACTGCTTCACTGGCTGGAGCATCACCCGCTACCGCTGGCGCCGCAGCCATTGCCGGAGGCGCTGGCGGACTTGTCTCTGGAGCCATGGGCAGCTCGGGAGTTCTCGTTCCTGCAGCCATCGGCACCATGGCAGTCGCCGCCGCAGGCAGTTCCGCCAAGCCACAAACCAGCGCCGAAATCAACGCCGAAGCAGACCGCATCGCCCGCAACAACCGCTGAAGAACACTCTTCCCCCTTGACTCATTTCCATTCAATCAAATCCATGAAACGATCTACTCTTTCTCCTGTCGATATTCTGGTCAATCGCGACCGCCAAAGCCGCTTCTGGTTCGTCCTGTTCCTCGTCGCAACGGCGGTTTTCATCTGGCAGATCAACCGCCTCACTGAGGGACTCAACCGCGGGATGCGCTTCGTCATCATGAGCGACGATTCCTATTACCTGCCAAAATCGGTCGACTTTCAGTCGGCGAAGGAGGTCCATGCGGCGCAGGTCACGCTCGCGATGGAAACGCTGTTCGACCGCAATCCGAAAGGCCTCGACAATCCACAGCGTCTCAAACGTCTGTTCGACAAAGCATCAGGGGCAAAAGCGCAGTCGCAGGCCGGGGACGAATCTGCGGAATTCGTCGCCAAGTCGATCCACCAGAAAGTAGAAACTGGCTCGATCCAGCTGCTCCAAATCAATGAGGATTCGGTGCTCGCCAGTGCCGAGGGGCAATTGATCCGCACTGGCATTTTTGACGGCGATCCGTTCACTGAGGCACTTGCGGTGGAAGCACGGTTCACCTTCGCCCGCAATCCCGACATGCTTACCAACGGCGGGTTTCCAACCGTGGTCACGGCATTTGACATTTCCACTTCACCCGTCACTCGATGAAATATTCACTCGCTCTTTATCTCGGATACCTGCTCACGGCGGGTGCTGTATCGGCGCAGCTGATCGCAAAACCGAACCTGTCCTCGTCCAGTGTGGCAACGGTGCAGGTGTCGGCAACTCGCACCTCGACAATGCTCTTCCCCTACCCGATCGAAGCCGTCATCGGCAATGATCTGACCACCGGCAGCGACGACAATACGGAGGCAGCATTTCAATACACCCATCCCGCCGGATCAAAGCTGCTCGCGGTAATCTGCTCGCGCCCAGGTGCCGCTGCCGACTGCGTGATCATGGCGAACGAATCCTTGTATCTGATCAGGCTCGTCCACAGCGAATCACCGCAGGTTGCCGTGACCTTCAAAGAACCACCAGCGCCAACAGTTTTGCCACAGAAAGAAACCGTTCCAGTGCGCCGGGCACTCCCGGAGGAAGATCCTCTCGATTTCTCACCGCCAAATCTTCTGCGTATCATGCAACACGCCAAATCGTATCGATTGCCGACATCCTCGATTCCCACCCGTCAGATCTACACCCGGAGACGGCAGGGCAAATTGACTTCGGTGGTGACCCGAATTAGCCGGTTTCACGCAGATGACGCGCTTGTCGTGTCTGGATCGATCATCAACCACTCGATTCTCAGGCGCATTCAGCTCAATTCCTCCGGCTACCGGCTCCTGATCAACGGACGCGAGTATCCGGTTTCTATGATCGACTGCCCGGATTCCATCGGACGCTCCAAGTCGACGCGGTTTACCGCCCTCTTAATGGGTGATGGCAGCAAACGCGCAAATCTGGGCATGCCGCAGCACGTCGCTCTTATCATTCCCAATCAACACTAACATTCCACCAGCCATGTTTCCCCGCATCCTTGACTTCATCAAATCCCCACCCGGCGCAATGCTTTGCCTGGTCATCGTCATTCTGATAAGCTTTCAATTTGTTGGCGAAGAACGCAGCCGCTCCAAGGCACCCGATCCAGTTGCCTCGCTCCCGACTGGCGATTCACTCGATACAGAAGAGCTGAGCACCCCGCAACTGGTCGAACGCAAAGATTCCTTCACCAAATATGTTCCCGCCGCTCCGAAACGAGAGCGTCAGCCGACTATCAGCATTGAGGCAGCTCCCGAGCCTACTCAGGACAAACACGTGGCACCAAGGATCGAACCGGTCAAAACAAAGCCAGTGGTTTTGGTGCACAGTTTTAGCCCAGTGACGAAGAGCCCGATCGCTCAAACGGATGCGCCCAGTTCCTCACAAAACCCGGAAACATTGAAGCGTGTCGACTTGCCATACGGCACGTTGATACCATGCCGGTTGATTCATTCGGTTGAAGCGGGAACACACCAGTCGCCACTCATCGGGGTAGTCACCGAGGATGTTCGCGCAGCTGGCGAGGTCGTAGTTCCTGAAGGCACTGCCATTCACGGAAGTGCAGCGGGGATCGTCCGCGATAGGCTCAACGCCGCTCCACAGTGGCATTTCACAATTAACGGCAAAACCTCTACGATCACTGGAAGCATTCTTTCACGGGAGATTGACCCGACCACCCATCGTTTCACTTTCGGACGGTCAGGTTTACCGGGAACCCGCATCGACAAGCCTTTTAAAGGCACTGGCAGGATCTTCGCTGCCACGGCGATTTCTGCGGTGGCGCACTCGATCAAAGACACTTCGAACGGTATCTTTGGAGCCATTCCGAACAACTCACTCAAGAACGCAGGACTTGAAGGCGGTTCGGCAATCGCCGATCGACATGCGGAGCAGTTGCTCGACAAGACCCGGGACATCAAGCCCGTGCTTTCGATTGCCGAAGGAACCGAATTCTACTTGTACACGCAGAAATAGCGCGTCGCGTGAACCACGGAAGTTCGTTACAGGTAGCGATACGTCTGTTTTACGGCACTCTGTTGAACTTCCGAAACACCTCCCTCCCAAGCCGGAGACATCTGCCGATTGCTGCCAGAGTCCATTGACTTCCTGCTTTCAAATAACTATAATGGATCAGGCGAGGAGATTTATATACCATGGAAATTCAGATGTCATCCGAAAGCGAGCGGTTCATCGCCTCCCAGCTTGCAGAAGGGCAGTTTCGAAGCGCTGACGAGGTGATCGAATATGCTCTCAGCCGGTTGCGTAAGCGGGACTCCCGGAACGCTGCTGAAGAGACAACTCGTCCTCAGGAATCATCGGTACCTGCGGCGATCACTCGAATCAAGGAACTCCGCAAAGGAATCACGAAACCTCCTGGGATGACTCTTAAGGAGATGATCTCAGCGGGTCGTTCATGAGCAGTTTCGTCGTTGACGCTTCGGTTACCTGTTCTTGGATCCTCGATGACGAGGCCTGCGATTACGCAGACGCAGTCATGGACAGGCTGGCGGAGGACACTGCTTTGGCGCCCGCATTATGGTCACTGGAAATTTCGAATGTCTTGCTCCTTGCCGAGCGACGTAAGAGAGCGACATCCGCTCGTATTCTTGAGCTTCGCGACCAGCTCGCTGTGCTCGGCATTCAGGAAGAAGCGTATTCTCAGACCAGAGTCTTTGCTTCGATTATCCCACTTGCTACCGCCCATGGGCTGACTGCTTACGATGCCGCCTACCTCGAACTTGCCAGGCGGCGATCCATTCCCCTCGCGACGCTCGACAAAGCTCTACGAAGAGCTGCCGACGCCGAGGGTGTTGCCATTCTTAACGCTTCAAAGAATTCTTGACCGCCTGACCGGCGAAGCCGTGGTCACCAGACGCCCACTGTGGTACAAAGGCGCCACGCCAACCGAAAGTTTACACTTGGTCAGTCAATTCCTTGCATCCAATCCAACAGATTCTATACTCAGCACAAAGGTAACACTGAGGTAACATTGGCGGTTTCGATTTGAGCGCTCGACTCCCGCAAATCAGCACCTCGCCACGCTTTCAGGGATTCATGGCAAGCTGAAAATGCTTAATGAATAGTTAAGGACTCCCCTATAGCGGTGGTGTTTGTTAAAATGCTCTATTCGACGGGAGAAGCCAGTTCCGGCTCGCCCTGGCGATCGACGTCATTTGATCGGAATCGACTCCATTCGATGACAAAGGTAGCACATAGGTAACACATAGGAGGAGCCGATGGCTTTGGAGATGATTTTTAATGGACGGGTGCTCGCGGCACTCACACCGCCAACCGAACGATCCCGCACGGAATTTCGCGACGCCAGAGAACGGGGCCTTTACCTCTACCTGACATCGGCTGGCGTTCGCACGTTCTACCTCTATCAGAAATTCGAAGGACGTCCCCTGCGAATCAAACTCGGTCGCTTTCCAGATCTTTCCGTCTCGGCGGCGCGGGACAAGGCGCGTGAAATCAAAGGTCAGCTGGCACAGGGAATGAATCCTAAGAAACCCAGCAAACCGACCAAATCGGTTTCCTTCGGCAAAGTCAGTGAGGAATATTTGGATGCAAAGCGATCCAAGCACTCGGCATCTACCCAGCGAACGTATCGAATTGTCCTTGATGCGGCCATGAGCCCGTGGCTTAAGCTTCCGATGGCATCGATCTCGAAAGAGCAGATCGTCCGCATGCACGAGAAAATCTCCGCCGATCGCGGTAAAGGCATGGCTGATCTGTCCATGCGCATCTTCCGGGCGATGTTCGAGTTCTACATCGATCGCTACGACTACACGGGTTCCAATCCGGCCAAGACTCTCTCCCGCAACAAGATCTGGAACAACGCACAGCGCCGGCAATCGCTGATCGCCAATGCCGACCTTCCCGTCTGGTTCGACCATGTGATGCGGCTGGAGTGTCCCACTCAAAGGGACTACCTGCTCACCCTGCTGTTCACGGGTGCCCGTAAGATGGAAATTGCGACCTTGCGCTGGGACAACGTGGAATTCGCAGATCGTAGCCTCACGATTCCCATCACCAAGAACGGATCAGCCGTCACGCTGCCTCTATCGAGTTTTGTTGAACAACTACTGCGATCCCGGAAGAAAACGACACAGAGTCCGTTCGTATTCCCGTCATCAAAAGACCGGAGCCGCTCATTCAATCCAAACTACGTCGCTGGAAAAGTCTCCAATGCCTGCGGTGTTCCGTTCATGCTCCATGATCTTCGCCGCACCTTTGCCACTATCGCCGATAGCCTCACGATCACCCAGTACACCATCAAACGTCTTCTCAATCACAAGTCTGGAGCGGATGTCACGGCGGGTTATATCATCAGCGATTTCGATCAACTTCGCGAGCCCACGGAACGCATCGCTGCCCGCATTCTCGAAATTGTCAAACCACCCAATCACTGATCCCTGCAATGTCCTTCGCCGAATCAGCCTTGTTTCGCCTTTTCGATCCGCTGGTGCAACGCATAGAGTCCGCTGGTCGTGGACACCGCAATCGCCGAGACGTTGCAGAGATCGCCTGCCAGTTGGGATGGTTGCAGCAGTGTATTGAGCAACTCAACGCCCTTCTGCGCCACCCGGGCTCCTTTAATGGAAATGCCTGTCAAATCTCTGCTGTCGCTGGTGAGGGCACTGACAAAATCGGCAGTGGCAAAGATTGCCTGCACGCCTTTGACGACGGGTTTGGCGTCGGGATAGATATTCGCGATCATCGGTGCGATGGCATCCTGCACGATCAGCTTGAAACCCTCCCAGGCGATTGTCAGGTCGGCGTCGTCATCCGACTTGGGGGTCATCGCGGAAGGCAATGCAGGCGATAGATCAAACTTCGCATGGATCCCAAACAACATCGCCCCAGTGGTAGGCACGCCAAGCAGCGCTCCTGTTCCCGTTGGAAATGCTGACAGGTACGCTGGGTTCTCCACGATCGCTTCCACATCTTTTTTGAATGGCGTGGCAATTTTTGAAATCTGGATGTCGGGACGAAGGGTGCTCTGAATTCGCATAGCAGCAGGGTGTCGATGGATCATTGCCATCGGGAGACTACACAATCGCCTGGCAGCCTATCAAGAACAGGATTCGTCCCTATTGCTCTTGCCGCCCACATAGCTCCGATCGATAAATTGCTGCACATCAGCCAACCGGTACTTTGCCCGTGCCCCGATCTTCAGAAAGGGCAAGTCGCCCTTGCGCAAGGTGGCCCAGGCCGCAAGCGTCGATGGCTGCATCCCCAGCATATCAGCTGCTTCTTTGCGCGACAGCAACCGGTTCGGATCGCTGGCATAGTGTGATTTCAGTTCATTGTACATGATCGATTCCTCCAACTCACACTATCGCCGAGTCGTTCGCCATACGGAAGCCCCCCCCCGGCTCGAGTCGTTGCATTTATGCAACAACGAGGAAAAAAGCGCATACAACCTATGGTTGGGGACTTTCATAAAATTACTCGCTTCAGGTATAAGTTTCTAATCGTTAATACTTATTAAGGTATTGGCAAAACATCAATTCAATCTCAAGAGGAGACCACGATGAACGAACAAGAACCAATTTCACCAGGCACTCGAACGTGCTTTCCGCCCATCGCAGCAGGCAACGAGGAAGCCTGTCGCGCACTGTGGCTATCAGTGCTACTTCAACAGGTAACTGATGCAACCTCACAAAGCGGCAAACGCAAGAACCGGCGCTACCGCGTCCGTGCCACGGCATGGCTGGCAGACCTCGATGGCTCTCCCGATTTCGACAACGTGTGCGATCTTGCCGGACTTGACGCCACGGTGATGCGTAAAAAAATCAAAGCCATGCTGCACGACCCTCAGCGCAAACCCGATTTCCGGGTGCTGCGTAAAGGACGCAGGAAACGCTGTCGTGAACAGGCTGCCTGATCCACGCATGTCATGCAAGTAATCGCAGGCTCCCCTTTGCGCTGTAGCACTGCGACGCCCATAGGCTCTACTCTTCGGCAATCTGGGAGTCAACGAAGCGATGACGCATCTGACGGGCCGCCTCAACCATTCGGCGCAGACTGGGCTCCACCTCGTTCCACGAACGAGTCTTCAAGCCACAATCAGGATTGACCCAAAGATGCTCGATGGGAATAACTGAAACAGCGCTCTCCAGCGACTCTACCATTTCCTGAGTCGTTGGCACCCGGGGTGAATGAATGTCATAGACACCCGGGCCTATTTCGTTGGGATAGTGGAACGCAGCGAAAGCTTCCAGCAACTCAAGATTGGATCGGGCATTCTCGATGGTGATCACATCTGCATCAAGAGCGACGACTGCATCGAGCATGTCATTGAAATCGGAATAGCACATGTGGGTGTGGATCTGCG
>JAGROY010000409.1 GCA_020439995.1 Verrucomicrobiia bacterium | reverse complement strand
TCGGGGGAGTGCGGACTGAATGAATGCCGTTCTCCGCTCTCCAATTGTCCCAAAGCCCATCAATCCGAACCACCAAACCACAATGATCGAAGCCTACCTCTTCTTTAACGGTGACTGTCAGGAGGCAGTCGATTTCTACTGTAAACACCTGGATGCCAAGCTCGAGATGCTCATGCGTTTCGATGAATCTCCCGAGCCAACACCCCCTGGAATGGTGCCTGAGGGTTGGGAGAAGAAGGTGATGCATGCCAGTCTACTCATCGGGAAAAGTCGCGTCATGCTTTCGGATGGATGTGAGAGCGGAGGTGAAGGATTCAATGGCTTCTCGCTTTCTCTGACAGTTGCCGACGAGGCGGAGGCAACGCGAGTTTTCGGAGTTTTGTCAGACGGTGGGACGGTGCAGATGCCCATCGGCAAAACCTTTTGGTCGCCCTGCTTCGGGATTGTGGAAGATCGCTTCGGCGTCAGCTGGATGATTACGGTTCCCGACACCCAAGGACAATAGATATTAGATGAATGCCATGAAACTCGCCGCCACCATCGCCGGAGCGTTGCTCGGTCTCGCATTCATCGCCTTTGGGCTGCTCGTTCTACTCAAACTCGGCCCAACACCGCCGGCCCCGCCCGAGGGAAGCGCCGCCGCGCACTTTATGACGGCCTTTGCTACCACGGGCTATCTCACGTTTGTTAAAGTGCTGGAGGTCGTCGGTGGAATCCTGGTCGCGATTCCGATGACACGACGGGCAGGGTTACTCGTGCTTGGGCCGATCATTATCAACATTCTTGCCTATCACACCTTCATCACACGAGGGGAAGGTTTGTTCTCTCCTATAATTCTCGTGATCGTTGCTCTCACGCTCTTCCTGGTCTGGGTGGAGAGAAAGGCATTCGCGGCATTCCTGTGCAGTTGCTGTCAAGGCGATCAAGATCATTCGAAAACCGCAAACTAACATAAACAAAATAGCAAAATAGACATGAGCCAATACATTGACGGATATGTCCTCTCCGTGCCGACTGACAAGATCGACGCCTATAAAGCGCTCGCCACCAAAGCGGCAGCCATCTGGAAAGAGCACGGTGCGCTTGAATACCGAGAGTGCCTTGGCGATGATCTGGATGTCAAAGATCAGGTTCCTTTTCCCAAGCTTGCTAACACGCAGGCGAAAGAATCCGTGATCTTCTCCTATGTCGTCTACGCATCTCGCGAGGCGCGCGACGAGGTAAACGCAAAGGTCATGGCCGACCCAAGAATCGCTGAAATGTGCGAGGAGACACAGGGAGTTTTCGACTGCAAGCGGATGGCATACGGTGGCTTTCGAACGCTCGTTCACCAGTAATCATGAATCCTGACAATCCACAAAAGCCTACCGACGAGTACCTGTTGCTCATACGAGGCACGCATTGGAACCATGGCATGTCGCCTGCGGAGTTGCAGCAATCGATGACTGACTTTTATGCGTGGGTCGAAGGTCTTTCACAAGGCGGTGTGCTGCGTGGCGCTCAACCGTTGATGGAGGAAGGCCAACTGATTTCTGGAAAAAAGGGAGCGACGGTAACCGATGGCGTGTTCGTGGAATCGAAGGAAGCCATCGCCGGTTATTTCCGCATCGCTGTTCGTTCAAGCGAGGAGGCACTACTCCATGCCAAAGCCTGTCCGATTCTCGAGTATGGTGCCGAAATCGAAGTTCGTCCTGTCGCTGACCTCTGTCGTCCGATGGCCGAAGTCAAGGCGGCCGATTCGGACAGTGATCGCTCTTCGTAACCTGTCATGATCACAACGCCACAGATCGTTCAGACCAGCGCCCAGCTGACTGCGTGCATCAGTCTCGTCATTCCGCGAGAGGAGATCCAGACCGTCATGGGGCCGGGAATCGAGGAGCTAATGAAGGTGGTCGCTGATCAAGGCATCGAAATAGTTGGCCCGTGGTTCACTCATCACCGGAGACGTCCCTCGGAGACTTTTGATTTCGAGATCTGTGTCCCCGTAGGCGCAGCAGTCATTGCGTCAGGCCGAGTGCGTCCAAACGAGTTGCAGGCGGCGACCGTTGCAAGAGCCGTGTGTAGCGGTTCCTACGAAGGCCTCGGTTCCGCTTGGAGCCAACTCCATGATTGGATCACCGAGAACGGGCACGCACCTGCGAAGGACTTGTGGGAATGCTACGTCGCTGGGCCTGAATCAAGCGCTGATCCCGGTGATTGGCGCACCGAACTCAATCAACCTATCATTCAACAGACACTATCATGAACGCTAACAGAAACTCAGTTGGATGGTTCGAGCTCTATGTTCAAGACATGGAACGGGCCAAGCATTTTTACGAGAACACACTCCAGGTCACGCTGGAACGCTTGGAGAGTCCGGTGATTGAAATGTGGGCTTTTCCGGGGCAACCGGACAGTCCAGGATGTTGTGGAGCACTGGTGCGTATGGAGGGCAAGGACTCTGGAGGCGGTGGTACGATTGTCTACTTTTCTTGTGATGACTGCGCCGCTGAAGCTAGTCGCGCCCAGCAGCATGGCGGAGAGGTGTTTCGAGATAAGATGTCCATTGGTCAGTATGGCTTCATCGCACTGGTCAACGACACCGAGGGAAACATGATCGGACTCCACTCCATGGGTTAATCGCTGCCCCTCGTGACCGGGTTCTCCGATGATTTTTTCCGAACGGAAAGCGTGCGGCTGGTGGCGTTTCTTACCAGCCGGTATGGACTGCATCGGCTTCAATTCGCTGAAGACGTGACGCAGGAGACGCTGGTTCGCGCCTTGCAGACTTGGCCCTATCGCGGAATCCCAGATCGTCCGGGTGCCTGGTTGACCCAGACGGCGAAGAATCTTGCCACGGATCTCCTTCGTCGGGAAAAGCGATGGCGCGACAAGGAATCAGGGATCGCTAGCGAGCACGACCGCTGGCTTTCGAAGCCGATCGCCAACGGCGCTGAAGACGAAACGTTCACCGACGATACCCTCCGGATGTTGTTCGTCTGCTTTCACCCTCAGCTTTCGAACGAAGCCCAAACGGCCTTGGCGCTGCGAACCCTCTGCGGCCTGAGCCCCTTCGAAATCGCCGCTGCTTTCCTAACATCCGAGGCGGCGATCAGCAAACGGCTGGTACGTGCACGTCAGCGCATTCGTGAACTAGCACTTCCATTCGCGGTGCCAGACAACGTCGAGTTGCCCGCTCGTCTTGAGGGGGTGCTAGGGACTCTCTATTTGCTTTTCAGCGAAGGCTACAAAGCGTCATCAGGAGACTCGCTCGTGCGTGTTGATCTCTGTCAGGAAGCCATCCGGCTTGCCACGCTCCTGGCAGAACACCCAGTCACGTGTAAGCCACGAACCTGGGCTCTACTTGCGCTTATGCTATTGAATGCCGCGCGATTGAATTCCCGTACTGACGAAACGGGTCATCTTTTGCGCCTCCGTGAGCAGGATCGATCCTCATGGGATGCCGACATGATCCAGCGAGGCATTCGTTGCCTGGCTCAGTCTGGCCAGGGCAACGATGTTAGCGTGTACCACCTGAAGGCTGGGATCGCCGCCTGCCACTGCCTAAGCAGCGACGAAGCCACCACCGACTGGGCTCGCATCCTGATGTTCTATGATCAGCTACTCTCGCTAGCGGATTCTCCAGTGGTAAGGCTCAATCGCGCCGTGGCGCTCGCACGCATTGATGGGCCGCAAGTGGCGCTTGAAGCCATCGCAAATCTTCCCTTGGATTCCTACTACCTGCTCCACGCTGTCACAGGTACCTTTGAAGCCGAACTCGGCAATTGGCCGAAAGCACTGGGTCACTTTCGACGAGCCGAGCAACTCGCGCCCTCCGCGTCGGAGAAGGAATTTCTGCTGTGCCGAATCAATGAATGTGAGACCCATGGGATCGGATGTTAGAGTGAACAAGACAGACACAGAATCTCGCTTCAAAGCAAAGCTGCTCAGTCCGGCCAAACCGGAAAAGGGTAGTGACTGGGTCTTTGTAGTCCTTCCGAAAACTGCGAGTGAGAAACTTCCGAGACGTGGCCGGACGACGGTGGATGGCACCATCAATGGATTTCCGTTTCAAGCCACGCTCGAGCCGGACGGTCAGTTGAGCCATTGGCTGAAAGTAGAGAAAGATCTGTGCGAATCTGCCGGAGTAAAGGCCGGTGACCTGGTGACCTTGGAAATTACCCCCACGAAACCGGAGCCCGAACCAGAGGTGCCGAAGGATCTGCTTCAAGCCCTTGCCGCGTGCCCCGAAGCGAAGGAGGTGTGGGACGGCACGACGACCATCGCACGCCTGGACTGGGTGCACTGGATCGAATCTGCCAAGCAGCTAAAGACTCGCGAAAACCGGATCGACAGTGCTTGCTCCATGCTTGCTTCTGGGAAACGGAGAGTCTGTTGCTTCGATCAATCAGGCTACTATAGCAAAAGCCTGAGGGCACCCAAGGCGACGGAGTAGAGGGCTTGGCGAGTCTGTCAGTTTTGCTGGCAGCGCTCAATATTATTGTTTGAGGCTATTGGCCGCTTGGGTGATGCGCTCGACGACGGGGGCGTAGACTAACATTTATTTGTTTCTGGATGGACACGAAGTGCTGGTGTTCAACTTCGACTAGACTATATCCTCTCCCTCATGCAAGATCACTCCCTTACGCTCGTCCTGACAGCCACATGCCTGGTTGTGCAGGTCTTTACCAGTAGCGTGGCTGAAGCCGTCCCTCCGTCATATCGCTTGGAGAATGGTGCCGTGTCCATGCCAGGAATCGGCCCTGACAATCCCATCATCTACGACAACGATTGGTGGTTCGATGTCTTCGATAACAACTACCTCTGGGCGCAAGCCAGCTTGGGCGAGGCCGATCTTCGAGGAAACATTGTCACACGCGATATGTGGGACTGGCAGAAAGGTTATCTCTATCCGATGGACAAATGTGTGGAAGACGCAAGGAAGGCGCTGAAGTTCGCGCGCGAATCCGGGCTGAAAAATGTTCCTGGTCTCACCATTGGATCAGACCAAGTGCTGAAGCGACCGGAGAGTGGCAAGATCGAAGATACTGTTGCGTATCCAAGCGATGGCAGCCGCCTGATCGTGAGCGAAGCAAAGAAAGCCACGCCCGAGAAACCGCTTGTTGTCATTTCTGGCGGCCCATTGACGACCGTCGCCAACGCCTTGCTCACCCATCCGGAGATCGCTGAAAACATCGTCGTTTTCAATCTCACGGTGAGTTCGTACGGCTACAACGGCAAGGACGGCTGGAGCCCTTACATTGTAGCAAAGAAGACGCGCCTGGTCGAATGGGCCACCGGCACCTTCTGGGACAAGAATTCGGTATTCACGAAGGAGCACTTCGAGGCCCTCCCGAAGAATACCTTCTGCGACGACATGCGCCGCTTGATCGCGACCGACCTTGGACAAGCCAATCAGTTAGGCGACGGTGCCGCACTCGTCTGGCTTTGGCGAAACGATTGCTGGACGAATATGAAACGCCGTAAAGCCGTGTGGCACGGGCCTGATGTGCGCTTCGAAGAAGTGGCCGATGACGAAGCTGCCGACGTCCTGGACATTCCGAAGTCGGCAACCGATCTGAAAGCCAGTCGCGAAGAATTCTTCCGCATCCTGACAGATCCAAAGCTGTTCGCCGCCAAAGCCAACAAACCTCGCGTCGTTGTTCTCACGGATATCAGCAACGAGCCGGATGATCAGATGTCGCTCGTTCGATTCCTCACCTATGCCAACGAATTCGATGTCGAGGGCATCCTGGCAACGACCTCTTGTTGGCGAAAGAAAGATCCAGATCTTCCCACCATCAAACAGGTGATCGATGCCTATGGCAAAGCCTACCAGAATCTCACGGTTCATGCTTCCGGTTTCCCAAGAGCGGAGCAACTTCACGCCGTCACTCTATCGGGAGTGGACGGCTACGGCATGAGCGCCGCAGCCAATCAGTTAGACAACGAGGGAATCGCTCACCTCATCAAGGTTCTGGAGAAAGATGATCCTCGGCCCGTCTGGTTCTGCGCGTGGGGCGGTGGAAATACGTTAGGCGGAGCCGTGATGAAGCTGCAACGCGAACGTCCCAACGAAGCCGCGCGGTTGGTTGGCAAGATCCGCGGCTACGAAATCGCTCTCCAGGACGATGGCTTCGCCTACATCGCGCACCACTTTCCCGAAGCCAAGCTGATCTCCGCGCGGTTGCTGTGGAAAGGCATTTCAAAAACGGTGCCAAAGTTCAACAGCTGGCCAGAATCCTGGGGCGGCAATAACGATGTTTTCAATGCAGCCTGGATCAAACAGAACGTGCAGGACGGACACGGCCCGTTAGGCAAACAATATCCGAGCGCCGACTATCTATGGGAGGGCGACACGCCTTCCTTCCTCTATCTCATGCCCAACGGCCTCAGCGATCCCGAGCACGTCCACTATGGAAGCTGGGGTGGCCGCTTCGAACCCGAGCGAAAGAAGAACGTTCGCAGCGGAACGGGGCATGACACGGTGGACAATGAGATTTCAAGTCACGACGACTATCATTTGTTTTCAGACGCCGTTGATTCGTGGACATACCAGGACAAGACAGTGACTAGCGAATACGCGACCGTCTTCCGCTGGCGAGAGCATTTTCAAAACGACTTTGCCGCACGCATGGACTGGTGCATCGCCGACGACTACAAGAAGGCGAATCACAACCCGATCGCGGTGCTCAATGGCGATCGCTCCAAACAAATCATCGAAATCAACGCCAAGCCAGGAGACACGATCACCCTTTCCTCTATCGGCAGCAGCGATCCTGACGGTCATGCCACGAAGAGTCATTGGATGATCTATCCAGAAGCAGGAACCTATGTCGGTGACGTCGAGCTGAGTCAGGCCACAGGAACGGAGACGAGCCTTCGGATTCCTGAAGGAGATCCTGTTAGCGGGCGCACGCTACACATTATCCTCACCGTAGAAGACAGTGGAACTCCTAGTCTGGTGGCGTATCGTCGAGTGATCGTTTCCATCGAGAACGATCAGGATTAAAGTCAGTGCTGAAGTTCAAGATCCCATGCCCATCATCAACAGAACCATACGAACGCTCGTTATTCTCATAGGCGCTTGCGCCATTGCTGTGGCTGAAAAACCGCGCGTGATCGTTTCCACAGACATCGGCGGTAGCGATCCGGATGATTTTCAATCCATGGTGCATTACCTCGTCTACGCGGATCGCTTCGACACCGAAGGCCTTATCAGTTCGCCGCCGAAGCAAGGCCGTGCGGCGTCCATTCACGAATGCCTGGACGCCTACGAGAAAGATTATTCCAATCTGGAAACCTGGTCGCCCGATTACCCATCACCGGTGACCCTTCGCGCATTGGTTAGGCAAGGTGCGCTTGATGCCCAATCAGAAGCCGTACCGCCGGATGAAATCAGCGAAGGAGCCAAGCTGATCATTGAGCGCGCGAAGGTAGCCGACGAGAGACCCCTCTATGTCCTTGTGTGGGGATCGATCACCGATATCGCTCAAGCCGTTCACGCGGATCCAAGCATCAAGGCCAAGCTGCGCGTCTACTCGATCGGCTCATGGAATACGGCCAACGGCAAGAAGGAACGGGATTATCTCTATCGAAACCATGCCGATCTCTGGTGGATCGAAAGCGACACTACGTTTCGCGGCATGTACATGGGCGGGAAGCAGGGCAGTGATTTGGGTAATCGCAGTTTTCCAAATGAACACATCAAAGGACATGGAGCACTCGGCGAACTTTTTATGCAAAAGAAGGCCGATATCAAGATGGGCGACTCCCCGAGCGTGCTCTACCTCTTGCATGGCGATCCTAACACACCTCCTGAACCGCATTGGGGCGGCACGTATGTGAAACCAGATCCCAAAGCACGGCCTCACTACTGGCACGATGATCCTGACACAGCCCAACAATTTCGTGATAAGCCCGGAGCGAACAGCGTCAATCGTTGGCGCGAAGCCTACCTGCGGGATTGGCAAAAACGCATGGATCGCCTGAAGGACACACGTTCGCCTCGTGGCAGCGGCGGCCTTGGCCGTGCGGACGATTGATGATGTTTTGCATAAGCGAATCTTTCCTTGGCCGATTCACGAGCCGTCGTCTGTCGATTCGATTGGCGGGCTACGCTCGCGTTCGTTCCCAGACGTGGATGTGCTCGACCAAGCCACGGAACCCTTGCACTTGCAGTGTCACTCCTTGATCACCTTTCCAACGTTCCCAGTTGTCGAGGCCTGCGGAATCCCGTGTGCGGTAAACCGGTTTTCCGTCATTCCATAGACGATGGCTATCCGTTAAGACGATCCACACATCGTGCCACTGACCGACTGCCAAGTGCGGCTCAATCACGCCTGGGGGAGCCATCGGCTGGCGCAATTCTGTGAGGAATGTGGGCAGGGGATTTCCCCATTTGGAACTCTGAA
>JAGROY010000068.1 GCA_020439995.1 Verrucomicrobiia bacterium | reverse complement strand
GCGTCGACGACGATACAAGCGAATGCAAAATCTAACTCTAAGTCAAAGCTGCGGTTGTCCGGTGGCCAGGCGTAACTCTTCCTGGAGAAAATCGGGAATAAGTGGCGATAGCAGGGAGTTGGCAATGGAGCTTTTAAGCTCGAAGCCGGTGAGTGGCTGGGGGCTTGGGAAGCCGGAGATGAGTTCAAAGTCGAATCGGAGGTCCGAGCTTATGGCTTCGTTCTGGTGGACTTCGACGGCGATGATGTTTCGGCCTGGTAGCCATGGCAGTTCCGCTGGATTGAGGGCGATGGCATTGAAGTCGTGCTCGGAGGGTTCCCTTGCAGTGGCAGAGGCGGGTGTTTTGGCGGTGATGTCTCCTGCTGGCATTCCGTAGCGCACGATTTCTTTGCCATTCAAGTAGACGACGGCTCCGTCATCGCACACGAGTCCAAGGTGCAGGGCAATGTTAGGGTCGGGAGGTGCCTCTGTCTCGATGGATTTGCGGAACCAGGCGGTGATTGGCTTGGCGTCGGGATTGTAACCAAAGCTCACGGTAGTGGCTTCGTCGCCGTCGCCATAGCCGAGTGGAGCGGGGCCGGATTTCCATTGGCTGTCATCAAAGTCGGTGGCGGCCCAGTTGCCCGGAGCTTGTTCACCATCATAGAAGCGCCAGGTCTCACCAGCGCCTACGAATACTCTGGCAGTGGCTTGCAGTCCCATTGCGAATGCGTGTTCGCGCGCGATCTGCCCGGTGCTGCGGGAAGGGCCACCGCTTTCGTCCGCTGATGCGATCAGGTAGTGCGCGAGGGCGAAACACTGCAGCTCGAGGCGGTGGTCACTGGCCTCGCGGGCGGCATCACCAAGCCGCGCGATGGCCTCGCCGAGCCGACGGCGGGCGCCGAAGCTCTGCGGGTGATCGGCAAAGGATCGCGCGCGCACCGCTGCGGCGGCACTCCACACGGCGAGCACTTCTTTTGCGCTGCTGCCACATGCCAGTTCCGCATCTGCCAGCAGGCGGTGCAGCGTCATGATTCGGTCTTCCCATGGGCGCAGGCTTACATTCTCCTTCAGCAGTTCCTGCGCGCGTGTGATGAGCGCACGGTAGAGAGCGCGCGCCGCTTCGGGGCGGCCTTGCCGTTGCATGGTGCGGCCGAGCGTTTCGTGCGATTCCTTCATGTCGGCCCGCCAGCGCTCGTTGGCTGGCTCCAGCATGGTGAGTTGATGAAACACGTTCAGGGAATCGATCGCTTCCTGCTGAGCCTTCGCATCATTTTTCTGATCGATCGAGAGCATTGCAAGGTTGTGCCAGGAATTGGCAAGGTTCGCCAGCCATGCGCCATTGCGCGAGTCCCAGACAGCGAGCCCCTGACGGAGAGTCAAGGCTTCGCGCAGGTATGTTTGTGCTTCATCGTAGCGTTCGAGAGCGTCGAGCGAGATTCCGATGTTGTTCAATCCGGTTGCGAGTTCTTTCTCCCAGCGTCGAGTGCGTGGATCGCGCGCCATCAGCTTGCGCATTGCCTCGGTGCCCTGCTGGAGCAATGGAATGGCGGCTTCGTGATCGTCGTTGCGTTGCCGCGTGAGTCCCGCGTCGTTCAAGGAAATCGCCAGCACCTGCATGGTAAGAATGTGATCGGGCTCAATCATAAGTCCGGTGCGTGCGGTCGCTGCACATTCAGCATAGCGGTCCAGCGCGACCTTGACATTGCGCTCCCCGGCGGCTGCGGATGCCAGTCCGAACTGCGCCGCCGCGACACCGTAAATCCAATCGACATCCTGACTTTTCGCGCCCTGGACTTTTGGAAGGAAGATAGCCAGAGCGCGTTCGTTCACTTCCTGCGCCTGGCCGTAGGCGCGTTGCTTGTCCAGCAGGATGCCCAGCTCGGTGAGGCTCCATCCAAGTTCAAACTGCCACGCTTCCTGCGCTGGATCGCCATCGGTGAGTCGTTCGAGAATGTCCACGCCTGCTTCGAAGCGTTTTGCCGCATCGTCATAGTCACCCTGATCGGTCAGCGCCTGGCCGATGGTGACGAGGACTTTTGCGCGGTTCAGCTCCGATTCCGGCGTGATCTGATCTGGCGGCAGGTTTTCAAAGTAAGCCGCTGCTCGCTCGCTGGCTGCCGAGAGCAACTCGGTGCGGCCGATTGGCAGCAATCCGGTGCGGAGGTCATCGAGAATGAAGTCGACGAGTTCCTCCGCCTGTTCGCGGGCGCGGTTGGCCTGGTTGGTGTTGCGTTGCGCCGCTGCGATCGCGTTCGTTGCTCGCTGATGCTCCGTTCTGGCGATGGCACTCAGGTCTTCATTGCGGCTGCGATTGAGCAGGGCGACCGTCGTCGCTGCACCGAGGAATGCGGCGATCAACGCAGCGAAACCCACGACGAATGGAGAGGTTTTGGGAACTCGGCTCATGCGATGGATTGCCAAATAGTAACACGGTGGACGCACCGCGAAAGAATATTGGACAGGGACGAATCGTTGTCCTAATTTTTGAATCGATGTCCGATACTCCACCAGAAACCAGCAAATTCGAGCAACTAGAGTCGGAGAAGGGGCTTGTGGCCGAGTTTTGGGAGTTTCTCAAACAGAACAAGAAGTTCTGGATGATCCCGATCATCATTGTGCTTGTTGCTCTGGGTGGCCTGTTGATCGCTGGTGGATCGAGTTTGGCACCGTTCATTTACGCCTTGTTCTGATTTGGCGTGGAGGACCTGAAGGATGTTGTCGAGTGGGACGTCGCCACTTGGAGTCGTGCGGTACGCTACTGGGGCGAGACGGTATCCGCGTTGTCGTCACCGCCACAAACTGGCCTTGAGCTGGGTGCGCGCAATGGGGGAGTGAGTTGCTACTTTGCCAGCAAGTTCGGATGCCGCATGGCTTGCACGGATGTCGAGACTTCTCCTGCAGCGACTGAGCTGCACCAGCGCCACGGGGTTTCGGAGTTGATCAGCTATCGCGAAGTCGATGCTTGCAGCATCCCCTGGGAGGACTGCAGTTTTGACTTCGTTGTTTTCAAATCGATCCTGGGCGTGGTCGGTGCCCGCGGCCAACGCGAGCGGCAGGCGGAGGCGATGGCGGAGATCCACCGGGTACTGCGGCCGGGAGGGCGGTTACTCTTTGCCGAAAACCTGAGGGCATCCAGGTTGCATCAGACTGCGCGGCACTGGTTCGTGCCCTGGGGGAAATCCTGGACTTATGTGACGCTGGAGGAGCTGCGCGAACTACTCGGAGTCTTCAAGTCTGTCGACCTTCGGAGTACTGGCTTCAGCTCGGCATTCGTGCCCAAGCCGGAATTTTTGCGCACAATTTGCGCGGCGATGGATGATTCGTTGTTGCGCTGTGTGCCAAAGAATTGGAACTACGTGGGATACGGACATGCCATCAAATAAGCCTCAGGAAATCGAAGTGCCCTTTCATCGGGCATCCATTACGGATGCGGAGATCGATGAGGTCGTAAAGGTGTTGCGCTCCGGGTGGATCACATCCGGCCCGCTGGTAAAGCGGTTCGAGCAGGCGTTCGCGGAATACATTGGCTGCACGCACGCGATTGCCCTGAATTCGTGCACTGCAGGACTGCATCTGGCGCTGGAGGCACTTGGTATTGAGCGCGGCGATGCCGTCGTGGTTCCGACGATGACCTTTGCTGCCACGGCGGAAGTGGTGCGTTACCTTGATGCAAATCCTGTCTTTATCGATTGTCGTGAGGAGGATTTCAACATGGACACCGCACAGTTGCCGGAAGTCATTGCCAGGGCACAAGCAACCGCGCCTGTTAGGGCAGTCATCCCCGTGCACTATGGCGGCCAGATCGGCGAAGTGAACAGTCTGAAAGACACTGCCGCAGAGCACGGCCTGAAGATTATCGAGGACGCCGCGCATTGCTGCCCCGCGAAGTTTCGGGACAGCGATGATGCCGACTGGCAAAACGTCGGATCGATCGGGGACGTGGCCGCGTTCTCGTTCTACGCAAACAAGACGATCACCACCGGTGAGGGCGGCATGGCAATCACGGAAGATCCTGCTCTTGAAGAACGCATGCGCATCATGTCTCTGCACGGGATGTCCCGCGATGCCTGGAAGCGCTTCTCCAAAGAAGGCTCCTACTATTACGAAATCGTCGCTCCCGGCTATAAATACAATCTCACCGATATCGCGGCAGCGATCGGCGTGCATCAGCTAAGGCGCGCCGACGAGTTGCACTGCGAGCGCACCCGCATCGCCGCCTTCTACTCTGAGCAGCTGAGTGACATAGACGAGGTGATTTTGCCACGCCTGATCCCGAACAGGCTTCATTCATGGCACCTTTACGTGATCCGCCTGAAGGTCGATCGTCTCACCATTGACCGGAAAGCATTTGTCGAGGCGCTGCGCGAACTCGGGATCACTACCAGTGTGCACTGGATGCCGCTCCACATGCATCCCTACTACCGGGATAAATACGGTTATCGCCCTGAGGATTTTCCTGTCGCTGCTCGGCTCTACGATGAGGTATTGACGTTGCCTCTTTTTCCGGGAATGACGGACGAACAACTCGATCACGTCGTATCCAGTGTGCGGAGCATCGTTTCCACTCACCTTCGTTCGGGTGTTTAGAATGTGCGTAAAGCATTCATTATGAGATGGTTGATCGCCTGTTTGTGCCTCAGGTTTACAGCGTGATCGGCCAAAACTACGTCACTAAAGGTTTGCTTTAGAGCTTCATTCGAGATATTTCATTGGGTAGCACTCGGTAGGAATCAATTTAGCTTTAATTCCATTTTGGTAAGAACCCTCCGTTCATTTCGTCAAATTCTAGGCAGTCGCTCCTTCTTTCTTCGAAGGAGCTTCGTTTTTGCATGGCATATTGTTGGCATCGTGATGGCGATGGTGTTGTCGTTTCTGTTGCGCTTTGATTTCCAGTATGATCCGAATGAGCTTCCAAACTTGGTGTTGGCCCTGCCATTGGCGCTCGGGGTGTTTCTCAGTTTCATTCTGATCTTCCGGTTGTATTCTGGAATTTGGACTTACTTTAGTTTTTCCGATTGTATCCGTTATTTGTACGCGCTTGGAGCCGGCACGGTCTTGCTCGCCGTTCTGATCTTTTTATCCAAGGGGCTAACGTTTGGCTCATTTCCGCGATCAACCCTTTTCATCAACTACCTCCTCCTGCTGACGTGGGAAATTGGTGGGCGGATGGGAGCCCGCTTTATTAAAGAGCAATGGGTCGATCCCTCAGAGTTTCCAGAGATTAAAGAGGAGCGCGTGCTGATTATCGGTGCCCACAGTGAACTGGATCAGATGATGCGCAGCCTGCGCCGGGCAGTTTCCACACTGGGGCGCGTGGTCGGGATGATTTCCGAATTCAGCCACAACCAGACCATCCGCGGCATTCGCATTCTGGGCCCGGTCGAAGAAGTCGGCGAGATCGCGTGGCAATACGACGTCAGCCTCATCCTGATTCTTCCGCCGTACAACCGCCCGCAGCGGCTACGGGAGATTGTCGACCGTTGTTCGAAAGCAAAAGTGAACTGCAAGTTTCGGCAAGTGCCATCGGTTCAGGACATTGCGAGCGGTTCGGTCGGCGTGACCGGAATCAAGAACGTGGGCATCGAAGACCTTCTGCCGCGGGATGAATTCGAATTCGACCCGACCGTCCTCAGCGATTTCGTCGGTGGGCGGACGGTAATGGTCACTGGCGGCGGTGGCAGCATTGGTGCTGAGCTGTGCCGCCAGATACTGCGGCTCAATCCCGCGAAGTTGATCGTCATGGATCACAGCGAATTCGCATTGTTCGAGGCGACCACTGAATTCCGGGCCAAGTTTCCAGGCGCAAACATACTGCCGATCACCGGGGACGTTCGCAATCCCAGAGATATCGAACGGGCGTTCGCCAAGGCGGGGGACAAAGGTCACGTGGATGTGATTTATCACGCCGCCGCCTACAAGCACGTTCATCTCATGGAAGAGAATCCCGTGAGCGCGGTCACCAACAACGTTCTTGGCTCGGAAACACTCGCGTCCAAAGCGATCGCCCATGGGGTTGAGCATCTTGTGCTGGTTTCCACCGATAAGGCGGTCCGTCCCACCAGCGTCATGGGCGCGAGCAAGCGCATCGCAGAGCGGCTGCTGCTGGAGCGCGAGCGTGGGGGCACGCGAATCGTAGCCGTGCGCTTTGGCAATGTGCTTGGCAGCAGTGGTAGCGTCATCCCGATTTTCAAAAAGCAAATCGCAGCCGGCGGCCCGGTCACTGTCACCACTCCCGAGACCCGCCGCTTTTTTATGACCATCCCTGAGGCGGTTCACCTGCTGATGATTGCTGGCGCAGTCGGTGAGGACCGTCAGGTCCTCGTGCTGGAAATGGGCGAGCCGGTGAAGATCGTCGACCTTGCAAGGCGACTGATCGAGCTGTCCGGCTACAAGCCTGACGACGACATCAAGATCGAATACGTCGGCCTGCGTCCCGGCGAGAAAGAATTCGAGGAACTCATGACCGACGACGAGAACCTCGTCAGAACGTCGTACGGCAAGATTTGGACCTTTGCTAAGAAGGCGGATGCAAGTGAAATGCCCGCGCTGGATCTCGATGAGATCAAGGCTCTCGTCGAGGCGGGCGATGGCCCCGGCCTTCGGACGCTGATGAAGCGATTGATCCCCGACCACCGGTTCGACATTGCACAGATTGACCCCAGGCTATCCTCCCCGCAAAAAATCGAAGAACAAAAGCCAAAGTCGCTCACCGAAACAACGCTGCTGCGACTTCGGAAGCGCGGAGCCTGAATTGTCGGCAAATCGGCCGCTCAGCCACGCTTGCGCGTGAGCATGAAGTCGTTCCCCTCCGTGTCCACACACATGGCGAGATGGGGCGGTTCACCATCCTCTTCCTGAGGCTCCCGGGTGAGAATTCCACCTCCCGCGACCACTTCCTGCGCCGCCGCCGCCACATCGGCCACTTGAAAATTCATCCCAGTCCAGGTGCGTTTGCCTTCGCCACCGCCATGGATGCCGATAATCGCACCACAGAGTTCGATCTCGCTGATCACCTCGGATGTGCGCGTGATCTCGGCACCCAGCACGTCGCGATAGAAGGCCAGGGCTCGCGCCATGTCTGCTGCCCAAATAATGTGTTTTACCCGTTCAACTTTCATGCACACTGGTTGCCCCTGTTCTCAGTCTCCAGCAAGGAGCAACACCAACTAAATGTCTCAGCGCCTGCACCACTCGCGCATCACTCGGAAGCCGGACGCAAATGTATTGACTCCCAGCGGGAGACTCGCTTGAAGAGTGGATGCATTTCTTAGCCGCAGCCTCCCCCCCTGTTGCTCCGCTGATCGCGTTGCTGGTATTTGGCATCGTATTCCTGCTGGTGCTGATCTTAAAGTTCAAGCTGCAGGCGTTTCTGTCACTGATCCTCGTGTCCGTGACGGTAGCTGCAGTATCCAAGTTCGTGAACCCGGACGCGGTGCCGCTGACAGAAGTTGCCAGTACTATCGTCAGCAGCATGGGTGGAGCACTTGGGTTCATCGCGACGATCATCGGCATCGGATCAATCTTCGGTGCCATCCTTGAACATTCGGGTGGAACCCAGGCGCTGGCGTCATCCATGCTCAAACGATTCGGTGAGAAACGCGCGCCATGGGCCATGCTCTTCACCGGCTTCGTGATCTCGATCCCTGTGTTCCTGGACGTGGCGCTGGTAATGCTCGCGCCGCTGCTTTACGCCCTGGCGCGCGACACTAAGAAGCCACTGCTCTACTTCGGCCTGCCACTGGTAGCGGGAATGGCGGTGACGCACGCGTTTGTTCCGCCCACCCCTGGGCCGGTCGCAGTGAGTTTCATCCTCGGCGTAAGCCTGGGGTGGGTCATTTTGTTTGGAGTCATCGTCGGCCTGCCTACTGCCATCATTTGTGGCCCGTGGCTGTGCTCACGATTTGCCAATATCATCGGTGACGGCCCTTCAGTTCTGGATGCGCCTGCAGAAGATCAAGAGGTAGACCTTCCTGACTACAAATTTGTCCTCGCTCTGATCGGATTGCCGATCCTGCTGATTCTCACCGGCACCATCATCGAGCAGACCACCGCATCGAAGCTCGCGGAAGGCCTCACCAATGCCGAGCGCCAGACCGCGCTTGCCAATGCCCTGGCAGTCGCGCCACCCGTTCAGCAGTTCATCTACTTCGTCAGTCACCCGGTCATTGCACTGTTACTCTCAACTCTGGCAGCGCTCTATTTTCTCGGAACCCGCCGTGGTGTGTCGCGTGAGAAATTGCTCGAAATCTCGACCAACGCACTCGGCCCCGCAGGCATCATCATCCTCATTACTGGTGCAGGCGGTGTCTTTAAAGGCGTGCTGAAAGAAACCGGCATCACAACCGCGCTCGCAGAGGCATTTGGCGACTCCGGTATCCATGTGCTGGTGCTTGCATGGATCTTCGCGACACTGGTGCGCATTGCTCAGGGCTCCGCTACAGTTGCTATGCTCACAGCCGCTGGCTTGATGGTTGGATTTGTCGAAGGGATGAGCCAACAGATGCTCGCCCTGGTCACCATTGTCATCGCCGCAGGCGCCACCGGTTTCTCCCACGTCAACGACTCCGGCTTCTGGATGATCTCCCGTTATTTCAGAATGACCGAAGCCCAGACCCTGCGCTCGTGGACTGTCGTCTCCACGGCCATCTCACTGGTGGGATTTGCACTGGCAATGTTAGTGTCAGTGTTTGTGTAGGGGAAGGTGCTTCCTACTCAAACATCGGTAGGAGACTTGGAACGGAAAGGGGCACGTCCTGTCTGATATCGAACACTGCCGGATCGGTGAGTGCGTTCAGAAAGTCGAGCACTGCCGTGAGTTCTGTTTCCGTCAAGTCAATCGGCGCCAACTCATTTGCGTCAGCGATCGCCTGCCAGAGATTATCTTTGTCGGATGCCGTTCGAGTGTTGAATACGAATTCGTCGTCAAAGGCGTCGTCGTGCGGCATCTGCAATTGTGAGGGGTCGTAGTTGTTCAGCGATGCAACTGGATCCAGATGATGCTCAACCACGGCACGCAGTGTGCGATAGGCACCATCGTGACCGTAGGGGCCTGTCAGGGCAATGTTCCGAAGGGGCGGTGTCCTGAATTTGAAACGGTCGGCGGGATTGCCGGTCACAGCCTCGCGTCCGAAATCTTCGTGACCGCTGGGGCCGTGTCCCTTTCCAGGGCCGATCTGAGGCATTGCAATGGCGTGGAACTGTAGATCTGTCTGCAGCGCACCGGAGTGGCATTCGGCGCAACCTGCTTTGCCATAGAACAATTCCATGCCGTGCCGGGCACTCGTGCTCATTGCGCCCTGCTCACCACGAAGGAAGCGGTCGAACGGGCTGTTGTCGGTGCGCCAGGCGACTCCTTCGAAAGCGGCCATCGCGTTCGCTGCGTGCACGAAAGTAATATCGGACGCCTGGTTCACTTGATCAGGGAAAGCAGCGCGGAACGCGACGAAATAGGCTGGGATGGTGCGCAAGCGCTCGGCCAGCATCTCCCAGACCTGCGGAAGATTCCCCGCTGCCGCAGCATCGGCAACCTTGTTCTCACCCTGCTGGCCAGCCATTTCCGTGGCAGAGGTCACGGGAAACATCGCTTGCGCTGCCAGCGCGCTGTCCAGCCCGGTGGGTAGCTGATCGCCCGCCGGTGTAGCAAATCCCGAGGGCTGATCCGCATCCGCAGACACTCGCCCGTCGTGAAACATGGTTGTGAACTGAGCCATGCCCAGATTGAACACTGCCGGTGCATTGCGTGGTACACGCTCGTGAATGAAAGTGTCGCCCTCACCAAGATCCCGGGTCACTCCAAGTCCGCGTCCGCCTTCTCCCACAGGCAGGGACAATCCGTCTCCGGTGCCCGTCAGCGAATGATGGCACGTGGCACATGAGATGTTGCGGTTGCCACTCAGCACCTTGTCATAGAACAGGTGACGTCCGAGCGTAACCTTCGCAGCTTCTGTTTGTGCATCGGTTAGGAAGTCTTCCTCCTTCAGTGCGGCCACTGAGGAAAAGGCACTCTCGACTTTAACAACGCGAAAGTATCTCGGCAGCGCTACAGCTGTAGCGAGGTCAGCACCACGGCTGCGGACATCATCAAGCGGCTCCCACGACCGCCACCATGCGTTCAAGTCGGCAGACCACTCGACGCGATAGGATTGTCCCGGCCGGGCACCAGCATCATGGAACTCGATTCCAGCATCACCCAGTCCGTGGATGGCGAATCCATCACCCTGGCCCTGCTCCTGCCCTGATGCGACTGCGGAGAGAGAAAGTGCCAGGGCGACTGTAATCAACGGAACATGGCGGCCTCTCATTAATATGATTGTTAGGGCATTTGTGATCATGATCGGGAGTGCGTTTTCGCTTACTGTTAGAGCGGGGAGGGGACTGGGACTATCGGCTGGATTCGGAGAATCGCAATCCTGAAGCCCATCTGCCCCCTTTAGATTCGGCGTCATGCATTCCATCCGAAGTTGCAGCACGTTACGCTTTGACCTATTGAATCATTTATGAATCGAAGTTCTGCATCTATCATCACCCTTGCTTCTATTGCCTCACTCGCGGCATATCTTCTCACCACCCCTGCCTGCAACGCAGAGGTACTGGTGAACTGGGACTTCAGCGGAATTCCTGCGGCCGATGCCGGAGAAGAAAATATGCCGCAACCGAATCCTCTTCTGGAGGCTGATGCGGCAAATGCAGCAGTTGGCATCACCGCCTCTGCGCTCGATCACCTGGGACTCGTCTATTCAACGGCGGTGTCACCCGGTGGCGTGGGCACGTCGATCGAAGGCGAACTCAATATCAAAAACTTTGATCGTGGAGGGGACGGGATCAACGACAACTACATGTTTTTCACGCTCACAGCTGAAGAAGGAAAGACGCTGAGTATCACCTCGATCGTGATCGATGTCTGGAGAAACGGCGCAGGTGCTCCGGACGGTATGGCATTCGATGTCAGTGTTGATGGGGGAGACTTCGAATTGTTCGGAGACATCATTACTGTAGATGACACTGGTGGCGGCGAATACGTGCCGATCGAATTCAATCGATCTATCACTGACGCCACTTCTGTGGAAATCCGGTTTACTCCCCGAAACGCCACTGCGGGCTCGACAGGAAATTTGCATATCAATGGACTGCGGGTCGAGGGTGAGGTCGTCACCGGTTCGGGATTATCGGGTTTTGCCATTCTCGATATTGCCAATGGCGCCGATGGCTCGGTCACTCTCACCTGGCGCTCGAAGCCGGGGGACGATGTGAACTACACCGTGCTGTACAGCGGTGATCTTGCCAAGCCTGCTTCCGACTGGTCAGAGGCAAATGACAGCATTCCCAGCGCCGGGGAAGAGACCACCTATGAAATTCCAGCCTCCTCCCTGCCCGTCCCTCGGCCTGAAAGCCTGTACTTCGTTGTAAAGCAGGGAGTTCAAAGCCTTTGATATTCACGATATTCACTTGCGCGACCGGCCGATTTCAGGCAAATTCGCAGCATGCATTCCTTGCTCTCCGCCACTACGATCGCCCGCTCACTCGCAGGGGGCGCTCTCCTCCTTTCATTGTCAGGCCTGGCATCGGCCGCCACCCTGTTGAGTTGGGACTTCAGTGGAGTTCCAGCTTCTGACGGTAGCCTCGAGAATACCCCCGCTCCTAATCCGCTGGTCAGCAGTGCCGCAGCCAACGCGATCGCAGGCATCGCCGTCTCTGATCTCACTCACAACGGGAACGTCACCCTTTCAACCGCTGTTGCCCCCGGTGGTGTTGGCACAGCAGTTGCCGGGGAATTGAACCTGAAGAACTTCGATGCCGGTGGCGATGGCGTGAACGACAACTACCTGGCATTTTCGATCACGGCGAATCCGGGAATGATTCTCAATGTGGACACCATTTCCGTCAATCTCTGGCGCAATGGTGGTGGCGCACCCAATGGTGTGGCCTTCGACGTCAGCGTCGACGGCGGAGCATTCGCTCCATACGACAGTGTCAAGGATGCTGGTGGCACAGGACTGGAGGCAGCTGCCGCTCATACGTTCACTCAGTCGATCGCAGGCGCGAACACCGTGGACATCCGGTTCACCCCGCGCAACGCCGGGGCTGGCAGCACAGGCAACCTGCACATCTCTGGCCTCTCCGTCTCCGGCGATGTCGCCGCAGTTCCGGAACCTTCCACCGCTCTGCTGGTAATCATCGGCGCATGCGCCGCGTGTGTCGGCAGACGCCGCCGTTAGTGGGCGAGGGGAGGCTCCCGTCAGTCCTGTGCTTTCTTGATGGGCACCGGAAGGGCTCAATCGATTGGCGGAGTCGAGGCGCGGATTTCATCAGGGAGTTCGCGCGTTTTGTGCTTAGCCGTCCAGCGGTGGATGTATTCCCAGTCAAGTGCATCGTCCCCCTGAACGGCGAGAATATCCCTTGATCTGGGAATCCCATATGTCATGCTCGAAAGACCACCAACGAGCATGTAGGGAATGTCCAGCTTTTCGAGGGCATTGATCGTTTCCCTCGTTGCCTGGAATCCATCTTTCACTTTAGTTGATCGAAGGGCTGGTAGATTCCGTGTTCGTGAACTCGTTTCAAGCGCTTCAACCGCTGCTTGAGAATTTCCTCTACGGCAGCGTCGTCAGATTCCGGAAACTGGAGGCGAATGCCAGCTCGCATGATTTGAAGCGCCTGCTCGAAGAGTTCAATGCCGGTCTCCATTCTCTCCCTGACCGAAAGCTCCCGCGCGCGCAACACTCTGTCGCGGTAGATCGGGTCAACGAGGTCTGCGATTTGCTGCTCCATTTGCTTGGAGGGGAACTACTCCACCCTTTGCAACACTTCCAGATCTACATTCGCCTCTCAAAGATTAGCCGATGAGAGGCAAGGGCGTATCGATCATCCGTCGAGTCAGGTTTCTCTTCGGTTGCGCCGGTATTCCTGCCGCTTGTGATAGAGTCGCTCGGTGAAGCCACCTTCTTCGAGGAATTGCTTTTCGAGCGTCTCCAGCTGGCGCTTGAGAAGGAATACGGCCTGGTTGATCAGGCAGAGCAGGGTGTTCGCTGCAACTTCAGCGGTGGCTTTTTCAATGTCGTACGGGTCGAGTAATTTTTCGGCGTTCCCGGCAGGCTCAGAGTGGTCGACCTCCCGAAACCAGCTTTCCGGGTAGCTGCGGAATCTTCCGCGCACTTCCTTTGCCACGGGATCGTCCTTGTGCCATTGCGGCAGCCTGTGCTGCCGCAGGTAGTCTTCGTAGTCGAGGAGCAATTCCTCGAGGCTGGCTTTGGCGACGTTGGTGAGCTTCAGCTCAGTCTTCCTCGAAGTGGCCGCCGCCATGCTGCCTTCCGCGATGTTCTGGCGACCGCTTCGCGCCGCCTGCACCATCTGATCGTGGGTGCGCGAGCGCCGGGAAATGAAGCGGTCACAGAAGATGCGTGTGGCATCGTAGACCAGCGTCGCCACCTGAAAGCCACGAAGCTTCCGGTAACCGCCGTGTTTGTGGAGCAGGTCAGGTGAATTCCTTCCAGTTGTGGAGGACAGGTCAGACTTTTCAGACTGGTCAGACCTGTCCGACTCTTCCTCCAAGTCAGACAGAACAGCCCGCACGTCCAGCACGATCCGATTTACCAGATCACGCCAGGCCCGATCGTCCTGTGGCACGCCGCCCGGACAGTTGTCCGGCTTCAACCGGGCGATCCACTCGAGGCGTTTGAGTTTGAGGTGCCGCTGCTCCATGGTCCACGTTCGCTTTATTCGCTTTCACGGATCGACCACTTGCACCCTGCGATCCTTCCAGATGACTATCTTGTAGCCGAGCTTGCGCTTGCGCTCAAGCTCCTTCTCTGTCGCACGTTCCATGGCGCGCTTGGCCCCGAGGAGCCATTCGGGCATTTCGCTTTCTGGAATCTCTGGCAGGTCTTCCCAGCCTTCTTCAGTTGGCAGTTTGGCAGTGGATATCGCATAACGTAGGCGCAGTTGATTCACGTCAGTGGAAACGGAAGAACCGACGCACTGGGCTGGCAATTGAGAAGCATCCCACAGGCTCCACGTATCGGCAAGCGGCAGATAAAGGTCGAAGAAATTGAAATAGCTGCGCGGAAAGCGCCGATGAATCGCATGGACAGGCACGTCGTGCCCTCCTTCGTGCACACGCTGTTCAACCCGCTTCTCCGACTCCTCAGCAGACGGGAGCCAGAGGTAGTAGAGGCTGATGTGATAGTGATGGTTCCGAGCACTCTGGATGATCTTTGCCTGCGTCTTTCCGCTAAGGGTTGATTCAAGGGCAAAGTCCACGTACTCGCCAATCAGTCGTCTGGTCTCATCGAGCAACAAACGCCCGGCCTTCCGCTGAGAAAGCGATGAGTCGAGTGGAGACAGGCCCCGTGCGATTTCATCGGTGTTCAGAAACCGCAGACAGTTGCCTTCGTTGGTGAGGAACTCTTTCGCGAATGTCGTTTTACCGGCCCCGTTTGGGCCGCCGATTACGATCATGCGAGGTTGGTTGTTCATCTACTACTCACTGATTCTAAAACAGGAATGCCAATCGATTTCCAGTATTCATAGGTTTGATCATAGAAGTCAGGCGAGCGCGTTGGATCATCTAAGTCACCGTCCGGAACAACGATTACCATCCCCTGTCGCGCTCGGGTCATTAGCACTCGATAGGCATTCAGCTGATAAGCCTTTCGTTCTGCTTTCAAAATCCGCTGCCACTTTGAGCCTTTGAAAGACCAGTTCTCCCACTGGCCATCTTTAAATCGAAGGTCGCCATCCCACGCTAAACAGGCCCAGTCGAGTTCTAGCCCTTGAATGTGAAATTCAGTAGCAGCGTCTTCGAGATAATAGCTGGATCGGACATCTTCCTTTTCACTCAGAAAATAATGTCACAGGCATCCCATAGACGATGATTTGAAGGCTAGAGGTAGCGTAACCCGCTGATCTTC
>JAGROY010000408.1 GCA_020439995.1 Verrucomicrobiia bacterium | reverse complement strand
CGAAAAATTTGGGGTAACCTCCGTCGAATCCATCAAGATCGACCGCTGGTAGGCCTATTTCCAGAGCTCCAGTAATGGCGGGGATTTCGGTCGGCTGCTTGGGATCGCTCGTGATCGTAAATCCTCCTCGGATTTTGATCAGGCCCTTTGCCTCCGCATTGAGGTCGCTGATCTCAAGGATCCCACCCTGTGAACGAAATTTGCCCTGGATAGGTTCGAACGCCAGAGAATTTAGTCGGCTCTCATCGAATGCCAGGCCTATGGAGTAGAATAAGTGCCAGTTGCTGAAGACGGCTCCGTTGAGCGTGAATGTGCCAGAGATGGTAGGAGCGGGCGCATCTTGCTCCAAGGATGATGCATACTCGCCCTGAACGAATAGCCTGGCGCTCGCGATACGATCCGTCCATGGTGTGTTCTCGACGGTGTCCGAAAGAAGTCCCTTAGATGCTTTTCCGTTTTCACGATGATGGAGATCCAGCCAGGTTTCCAACTTGATATTGTCAAGAGAGAACTGCAAGTTTGCGCTTGCTGGTGATGCGAGCAGGATCTCGCCGGAGATGGTTCCCATCTCGATTTTGTTATAACCAATGACGCCCCTCTGGATCGACACTTTGTTGTGCGAATAGTCTCCAGAGAGGTTTGCAACTGTAAGCGCTGGGATCTGGCCGAACTTAAGTTTTCCGTCCGACAGCAACCACGTAGCGCTCCCGCCAGCAATCTGGGCCTGCAACTTGGCTCCCCGCAGAGTGTCGTAATCTCCTTTCGGGCCCCATGCCAGGTCTAACTCGCGAACGTAGAGATCCCTCACAACTATCGCGCTTGGATTGGGATCCAGGCCGACGAAAGGCTTGGAAAGCTGTCCGCCAGACGGTGGCGCGAGTTGTTGAGGCTGGCCGGACGGATACCCTAAAACGACTTGCGCACTGTTGATCGCCAATTTTTTTACAGGCCACTCCGTTCCTTTGTGCAGAGAGGTTTCAAAGTCCGCCCTTAGTCCCACCAATCGCGCTTGATGGAGCCATCCAGAGCGGCTGTCGTCCGATATTTCAAGGCGGTCGGAAAACAGACTCTTTCCCTGCATCCGGAACGGGCCAAAATCTGAGGTTTTGCCTGTGAGTGCCGAGACACGGTCGTTGACACTCTTCCTGAACGCATCAGTGGTGTATTGGCCCTGACTCATCATGAAAATCACAACTGGAACTGCAAGGGCGACAATCACCAGAAACGCTGCCAGTATCGCGATAATCTTGAATTTTGTGGATTTCCCGGTGGGCGCTTGTTCGCTCCGACGGCGTCTTTTTCCTCTCGAGCCGTGTCCTCCCGAGCGGGATTCCTTGAGACGATTCATCATTTCGTCGTAGCTGTAGTGGCTCTTTTCCTCGAATTCGTCGCGTGGCATAAAAATTTGGAGTCTGTGGCGTCGTTGGCACTTAAAGAACAGGGGCTGCCGCATTCAAGTTCTTTTCACCTCTCAATACTGGCTAGGGACAAAAAAAGGCGGAAGGTTTGCACCTTCCGCCTTTCGACTGGAGATCTGGGAATTCTCGAATGCGGCAATCGAAAAGGGAAACTGCCGAGTTTCGAATTCAGAGTTAGATATCAGTCGCTAAACGATTTTTTCCATACTCAAGCTGCATTTTCATGCAGCGCTGTGCCATACGGGCAAGGCTCCACTTGTGCACGGAAAGTCTGTCTGCATAGCCAGGGTGGTTGGCTCCGGTAGAGTCGATCCAGCTGAGCAGCGAATCACACAGGGCCTTGAGTCGGCGAATTTCGCGGTAGGTTTCCTTGTCATCACGGGATTCTTTCAGCACCTGCTCAAGGCGGCGGCTCTCGCGGTCGGCCCAGAGGACTGCTTCGCCCAGGCTTTCGATACCTCCAGCGAGTTCTCCATCGGGATAGATCTGTGGGGCAGATTGAAGAGGATCATCGTGGGTGATCGGGACTTCAGCCTTGACCCGTTCTTCAAGTCCATGGCTCTTCGACTCAAGGATCGTTGGTGTAATAAAGATCATCAAGTTCTTCTTGTTTCTACGGCGATCGTAGTCACCGAAGAGATTCTTGAGCACTGGGATTTTACCCAGCACAGGCACGCGGAATTCTGTCTCACTGTCACGTGCCTCGTCGAGACCGGCTATCGCTACTGTGTAGCCGCTCTCCACCCTGAGAGGGGCCGTGTAGATGCGCGAACTGACGATCGGGTAGGCGTTTCCACCGATTGACTCGGAGCCAACGATGTCGGATACCGTGATTGCCACAAGCATTTGCACCTCGTTGTCTGCCATGATCTTTGGCAACACATTGATGATCGTTCCTACAGGAAGGTATTCAATCTGCTGTGTGTTGGTGCCGCCTACACCTGAGTTGGTGGAGGTAGAAGATGAGAGCACTGGTTGATTCACAACGCTGTTGATCACCACCTCACGATTGTTCATCGTCACCACCCGAGGATAGGAAACGGAAGTCGTTTCCTGATCGCTTCTCAATGCCCTGATCGTGAAGCTAGCGTCGTCAGCGCTCAGCAGTGCGGTGTCAGGTCCTTTGATCTCGAGGCCTCCCTTTGTGAGTTTCGCTAGGTCTGTGAATCGTCCGCCAGTGTTTCCATCTGCGATATCAAAGTTGTAGCCATCGCCCAGCACGGACGTCCAGTCCAAGCCAAGTTGCTTCGAAGGATTCTTACTAGTCTCGAAGAATTTGACTTCAACTGCAATCAGAGGCTGAGGGCGGTCCGCTGTTTCCAGGAAGCCTTCCACCCACTGATGCTGTTGGCGGGTAGCCACGACATAAATCGCGTTGCTATCAGAAACGTAGATGACCTGAGCGCCGTTTTCGGACTCGGACTTCTGGAACTGCACGGTGCTGGCAGGCATCTTCATTGGGGTGGAGCCAAACGAGTCAACGTCCGTTCCGGGTGCGCGGTTTGCCTCCCAGCCATTTGTTGGTATTCCCAGAAGCTGCTTCAGCGACTCGAGGAGCTGATCCACATTCGGCTCGAACATTTTCTCTGTGCTGCTACTCAGCCCGGTAGAAGGCAAGCCGCCGCCAGCGCCGCCGGCACCACCACCACCACCACTTGTAGCACCGCCGGCACCACTGCCGTTCGAGTCATACTGCTCATGAGTATTATACTTCAGTTGATACGAGCGGCTGATCATCTGCTTGTCGTCCAGAGGACGCATGTGCCACACTCCATCACCAAAGACGAGCGCCACGCCGTGCGTGTTCGCGACGGTTTCCAGCGCCGAGAATGGGCTGGCGGTGATGTTGAAGGTTACAAAAACCGTCTGGCTCTCATTTTCTTCAGGAAGTCCAATGTAAGAGATTCCCGAGTCATCGGCCAGGAATCGGAGCACGTCTCGCAACAATGCTCGGTTGAACTCATACTTGCTCGATGGCGCCGATCGCAGCCGGGCGGCCTCAAGTTCGTATGCCGGTGAACTCTGAACGAGGTGCTGCGCGCTCGCAGAACCCAGTGTCAGAAGAAGAGCTCCCAGCATTCCTGCCAGGCCTCGGTTTCTCCATGTCTTTGTCATTTTAGTCATTTTGTCCCTTTTCTTTGGTGTTCAAGCGCCAGTGCTTAAAATTAATGTAGCAAATGGCAATTACCATAAAAATCATACATAATAAGAGGTGGCGCAACAAAATTCTATTGTTTTCATACTTTTAATGTTTGTTGGTGATCTCATCTGTCTGATTTGAAGGCAAAACGGGACAACAGTGGCACACAGAAAATCAAGGACAGCATGCTAAAATGTCAGAAAACATGAAATTTATGGCCAGTTGTAAATAAAAGTTGAATTCCGCTGCGGAGTAGCTATTGTTTTCATAATTACAATAATTAATGCTATCGTAGCAAGAACTCATTTAATTTCAAAATTGTCATGGAAGACGTCAACGAGAACACAGAGCTGGGCCAGCGCATCTACCAGGTGTCGCAAATGGTCGGGATCAGTGACTTCTACATAACCCCTTGGGAGCCACTTTGTTACAAGCAGAATGGTGAGTTGGTGTACGATTCCTACATCTACAACCCAACCGTGGAGTGGCACGTCACTCCGGGTTGCTTGGACTATGCGATGTCATTTGCAGGGGAGCGATTTCGTGTGAACCGGATGGTGACGAGAGGGCGCCTCCGGTGGGTCATGCGTCTGCTTCCGACCGACATCCCGTCTCCCTATGATATTTCCGTCCCGCCGGCCGCCCTGAAAGCATACTTGGAAGCAAGGAACGGCCTGTTTCTGATTTGCGGTGCTACCGGCTCCGGAAAAAGCACCACTATTGCCGGGATGATCAAGTATCGTGCGGAACGCCGCCGCGAACATGTCCTCACGTTCGAGGATCCGATCGAATTCGTTCATCCAGATGGGATGCCATCTCTGGTCTCTCAGCGGGAGATGGGGGAAGATGAGATCGACTTTGGAGCATCTTTGAAAGCGGCCCTTCGTCAGGCACCTGATGTGATTCTGGTCGGGGAGATTCGAGATGGTGAAACTGCTGAGATTGCATTGCAGGCTGCGGAGACAGGCCATGTCGTTGTTGCAACGCTTCACACCTCCAGTGCTGCGCAGACCGTCCAACGTTTCTTGAAACTAATTCCGTCCGACCGGGTGGAGAACGCACAGGCCACCATGGCCGATGTTCTAAAAATGGTACTCTGTCAGCGCCTGATGAAAGACCCTGAGAAGGGCAAGCGATTCCCGATACATGAATTGCTGCTGCAACATGATTCCACAGCCAACCTGATTCGCCGCGGTGAGTTCAAGAAGCTCGACCAGGAACTGGAAACAGGCTGGAAGAAGGGCATGGGCAACTTTGAGCGCAGTATGGAGCAGCGGGAATCAGAGGGCTGGAAAGTGAACCGGGAAGTTTATGTAACCAGCGGATACACCGATGAGGAAGTAGAAGAATATTTAAGAAAAGAAGAAGCGAACCTGATCCAATGAAACTTAAAGATCTAAAAGACGTACTAACGTTCGCCGCGTTCCTGCCGGAGCCGGACGACTCAGGCGCAGCCTGGAACAAACGATTTCCCGGCAAGCGCACACTCCTGCTGAACATTGGCAAGGATTCGACCTCTTGGCGTGTGATGGACAAAAAGGGCGTGATAGGTGAGGCCGGTAAAATGGAGGGGCCATTCAAAGAAATCCTCGCCCAGATGGCTGAGGAGTGGAAGACACTGGCTGACGATGGCTGGTGTGCAGTATCTCTCAACAGCCGGTTTGTAATCAGCCTGGAGATCAACCTTTCGCGGCGCCAGGGGGTGGAAGAAGTCCTTCGCACAAACCCAAAGGCTGCTCTCGGAGCAAAGGCAGAGCGGGGAAAGCGCTATAACCTTGCGCACAATCCGGAGAGTAATACGTCGATGTTACTGGCGTGTGATGAAGATGCGATCGTCAAGATGGAAGCCCAGTTTAAAGACGCCGATCTTCAGATTGGTCGTGTTTGCATTGGAGTATACGCAATGATGATCGACTTGATTGGTCAAATTCATGATGCGCGAAAAGCTCAGCTCAAAGAGGATCCTGATGCTAAAATAGGACCAGTGTTGATGGTTGCGGCATGTGAAGGGGCCGTCTGTGCGATGACTCAAAGGGAAGAGCAGTGGCTTGAGCTGAGATCAAGAAGCGACCTCTACACCGACACCGATGTGAGCCCTATCATCGATATCATTCGTCCTCTCATTGATAATGCCGGTCAGGACGTTCACGTGGTCTTCATGAGTGACGAGCAGGGTAGCCCGTTTGTCGAACTTATGGGCCAACAAATGCCAAACATACGTGTCAGCGATGTTTCGGTGCCAAACCAACTTTGGAACATTGTTTCGGATATCTAAGCCATGAGTAAACACATATGTCACGATCTTAAGACGGAGCGCACAGATGTGCTGCCTCCCCTTCCGGCGGTTGCTAGGATTCTGCCGATAGGTTTCTATCTGGGAATTGTCGGAGCAATCTCCCTCAGTGCATTCTTTTCCTGGCAACTCAGGCAGGCCGAGACCGAGAAGGCGGAGTGGCTTGCCAAGGAGCAAACAGAAAAGGCTGATCAGGAGAATATTATCAAAAAAATGAAGGCAGTCGACGCAGAAACCAAACGGGCCGAAGAAGTGAGACAGTGGGTGAATAGCTCCAAAGGCATTCAGCT
>JAGROY010000067.1 GCA_020439995.1 Verrucomicrobiia bacterium | reverse complement strand
AACTGGAGGAACATCATGATCGAGAGTTTGACTGTGGAGCCGGTGGATGAAGAACTCATTTATTGAAACAGGTTGATTGAAGTTGGCGCATTTAGGCAGACTCGGGAGCGGCTGACAAGGAAAACGCTGAATGGATGGAGAATTGTCGATCAGCCCCGGGATTGAGCCTTGGCCCAGCTGTCTTTCAGTGTGACGGTGCGATTGAAAACAGGTTTCTCGCCGGGGACGTGGTCGAGATCGGCGCAAAAGTAGCCGAGACGCTCAAATTGGACGGTGGTGGATGGGGCTACAGTCGCCAACGCGGGTTCGACTTTTGCAGCGGGCACTATCTTGACGGAATCCGGGGTGAGGTGATCTTTGAAATCGCCTTCTGCGGAGTCCGGGGTCTCGTGGGTGAAGAGTCGGTCGTAGAGGCGAATTTCTGCATCGACAGCATGGCCAGCGCTGACCCAGTGGATTGCGGCTTTCACTTTGCGCCCTTCGGGATTCTTGCCAAGGGTATCGGGATCGTAGGTGCAGTGGAGTTCGGTGATGTGGCCATCAGAATCTTTGACGACTTCCTGGCAGGTGATGCAGTAGGAATAGCGCAAGCGGACTTCGCCTCCTGGGCGCATGCGGAAGAAGCCCTTTGGCGGATCTTCCATGAAGTCGTCCCGTTCGATATAGACTTCCTTGCCTAGCATCACTGGGCGCTTTCCGGCTTCGGGATCTTCCGGGTTGTTGACGGCGTGCATCTCTTCGACATGATCATCTCCTGGCCAGTTGGTGATGACAATCTTGAGTGGATCGAGGACAGCCATGAAGCGACGTGCGGACTTGTTCAGCTGTTCCCGGACGCTGTGCTCTAACAATGCAAGATCGGTGAGCGCATTAAACTTTGTCATCCCGATCGTCTTGCAGAAATTTCGAATGGCGGCAGCCGGGTAGCCGCGTCGGCGCATTCCAGAAAGCGTTGGCATGCGTGGATCATCCCAGCCGTTCACCAGGTTCTCCTTCACCAGTTGGAGAAGTTTACGCTTGCTCATTACGGTGTAAGTGAGGCTTAGCCGGGCGAATTCGATCTGGCGCGGAGTGCTCGGCACCGGGCAGTGCGCCACGCACCAGTCGTACAGCGGCCGGTGGTTTTCGAACTCCAATGAGCACAAGGAATGCGTGATCCCTTCGAGTGCATCGGACAGGGGATGCGCAAAGTCGTACAGCGGATAAATGCACCATGCGTCGCCGGTACGGTAGTGAGTCAAGCGCTGGATGCGGTAGATGACCGGGTCCCGCATATTGAGGTTAGGCGATGCCATATCGATCTTCGCCCGGAGCACGTGCTCGCCATCGGAAAAATCTCCAGCGCGCATGCGAGTGAATAGATCGAGATTTTCTTCAATCGAGCGATCGCGAAATGGCGTGGCTTTCCCAGGCTCGGTGAGAGTGCCTCGGGCAGCGCGGATTTCGTCCGGGGAAGAACTGTCGACGTAAGCGAGGCCTTCGCGGATCAGGTGCAGAGCGAATTCGTAGAGTTTCTCGTAGTAGTCGGAAGCGTGGAAAAAGTGATCGCCCCAGGTGAATCCGAGCCACTCTACGTCGCGCTTGATGGCGTTTTCATACTCGATGTCTTCCTTGGCAGGATTCGTGTCATCCATGCGCAGGTGGCAGCGGCCGGAGAATTCCTCGGCAATGCCAAAATTCAGGCAGAGTGCCTTTGCATGACCGATGTGCAGGTAGCCGTTCGGTTCGGGCGGGAAGCGGGTAACTGGTGTTGGATGCTTGCCGCTTTGCACATCGTCCGCCACCACTTGACGGATGAAATCCAGTTTTTCGGTTGGAGTTGGACTGTTGTGCGGTTTTGCGGGGCCTTTTGCGTTGTTTCCCATGGATGTTTCGAGATGCTGTATTTCCTGAATACTTCACGGAAGATTCGGTAAAGATCAATGGATTAACCGCCAGGAATCTGACAGAGTCCGGTGTGTATGGTTGAGATATTGAAAGTATTTCGGACGATCTCGATGGGGCTCGCCGCAATGGCGCTGCAAATGAGCACCTTTGCGGCGGATTCGGAGGAGGATCAGTGGCCGCAATGGCGCGGGCCGACTGGCCAGGGGATCTCGCTGAAGGCGGAGCCGCCGCTGGAGTGGGCAGAGGACAAGAACGTGGCCTGGAAAGTAGCACTGCCCGGCAAGGGACATTCGACACCGATCATCTGGGGCGAGCGGGTGTTTGTCACGGCAGCAATTCCCGTCGGCGATGCCCAGGCTCCCGTCTATGATCAGGCCGAAGGATCGCACGACAATGCTCCGGTGAGGCACCACTACGAGTTCGTGATCATTTGCCTCAATCGGACAGATGGAAAAGAGATGTGGCGCACGACAGTAGCGAAGGCATTTCCGCACGAAGGTGGTCATGTCAGTGGCAGCCTGGCATCGAATTCTCCGGTGACTGATGGCCAGCGGGTATATGCGTTCTTTGGCTCGCGCGGACTGCATTGCCTGGATTTTGAGGGAAAGTTAGTGTGGACGAAAGATCTTGGTCAGATGCACACTCGGCATGCACATGGGGAGGGTGCATCGCCCATTCTTGCTGCGGGGAATGTCGTGGTGAATTGGGATCACGAGCAGCAGTCGTTTATCGTCGCTATCGACAAGACAACCGGAATCGAAAAATGGCGCACCAACCGCGATGAGCCCACCTCCTGGTCGACACCGTTGCTCATCGAACATCAAGGGGCGGAGCAAATCGTGGTCAACGCGACCAACAGGATCCGGGCATACGATCCCAAAACCGGTGCTGAAATCTGGCAATGTGGCGGCATGTCGCGCAACGTGATCGCTTCGCCGCTGTTCGCTGACGGTGTCGTGTTCGCCGGATCGAGCTACGACACGCGGGCCATGGTTGCCATTCAGATCGAAGGAGCAAAAGGCGACATCACAGATTCCGATCACCTGATCTGGCAGCGCAACAAACGAACGCCGTACGTGCCGTCGCCACTTCTGTACAAAGGGACGCTCTACACGCTCGGGCACTACCAGGCGATTCTATCCTGCATCGATCCAAAGACCGGCGAGGACATGGCCGGGCCTTTCAGACTTCCTGGTGTTCAGAGCTTTTACGCTTCTCCAGTAGCTGCAGCAGGGCGTATCTACCTCGCCGATTTGGACGGGGCAACGATGGTGCTTCAGCACGGCGAAAGCCCCGAGCCTCTCGCCGTGAATCAACTTGATGATACGTTTAGTGCCACCCCGGCGCTGGCAGGGAAGGATCTATTTCTCAGAGGCGAGCGCAGTCTCTACTGCATTCGAGTCAAAGAATAGGCAATGGAATGATCACCCCGCTGCGTGCAGGTAAGCAAGGTCCTCCTCAGGCTGGATTCCCCAGCGTGTGCCGGCCTCTTTGAGTTCGTCGGTGAGTTCCCAGCGGTCGGGCAGTGGTTCGCCCGAGTGCTCGTGGTTGCCGCCCTTCAGTGTCATGCAGCCCTTGTTGTTGCCAATGGCAGAGATCTGCTGCAATTCTTCTTCGGTAAGCTGAATGTCAGTGGGCAGGTTTGCCAGCTCGCGGATCTTTTCTTCAATCGGGCGGGCGTCGTCTCCAATTTCCTGAATGATGGTGGGGATAACGCTCTCGACTGCGGGCTGCGCCAGATTCCATAGACACGCGAGGTGCAGCATGGTGATGCCGTGACGTTCAGTGATCGGTCTCAGCTGATCGAGTTTTTCATTGGCGGCCTCGACCCAGCCCTGAGGCCGGAAGGTGCGGTGATCACGATCAGAAAACAGGTGACCGGGCTTCACATCGCCGTGGAAGACGCCGCCGTAGTCGACAACCCGCGTGACCACTTTGACTCCAAATTTTTCAGCCGCCGGTAGAGCGAGTGATCCTGGCCAGGGCTCCAGCGGATTGAGAATGAGCATTGCCCAGTCAATCTGCGAGCCGAAGGCCTCGAAGCAGGTGATGATGTCCAGAGTGAATCCGTTGGCCGGGCCGGGTGCCAGTCCTAACATTTGTGTCAGTCCCTGCTGTTTCACCGCATCCATCCCATCCCAGACGGCCGAGCTGGAGTAGCCGATGTGATCTGGATTGTGCAGCATCAGCAGATCGAAGGAATCGCTGCCAAGGCGCTCAAGGGATTTTTCAGCAGCCATCTTCAAGTAATCACCATATTCATCCGGGCCGCGCAGTTCTGGATTGGTGAACCGGGGGAATCCCTTGGCTCCCGACCGTTCGCCCTTGTAAAAGTCATGGCCGACGGCTCCGACGAGGCAATAGGAATCCCGGGGGATTCCTGCAAGCGCCCTGCCAAGAATCGAGTCGGCGTCGCCCTGGCCGTAGGTATCGGCTGACATAAATGTTCGAATTCCAGACTCGTACGCGTGCTGGACGGCTGCTATGTAGCGCGCCTCATCGAGGGGTTCCCCAAAGTGCATGAAGCGTCCGCCGCTCCAGGTGCCGTATGCTGTTGTAGTCAGGTTCATAGTGTCGGTTTGCAGAAAGGATTTGTTTCGATACCTCTGCCGCACATCTGCACGGGATTCAAGTGTCTTGCCCGCTGGTGTGTGTTCATCTAGTTTCAGCCATGAATTGAAGACAAATGATGCTCACCGTTGACCAATTGATAGATCTCGAAATTCTCGCGCAGGAAGAGTTGAGCCGCCTGACTGAAGAGGAGCTCCATGCGATCGAGGACGTGGCTCCGATTTCCCCGGACAAAGCGATTGGGCGGTTATCCCGGCTGGATTCCATGCAGATACAGGAAATCGCAAAAGATGCCCAGCGGCGCCGTGAAAAGCGCATCCACGATCTCAAGCGTGCCCTGGAGCGGATGGATGCTGGAACCTACGGGATTTGCGAGCGTTGTTCGAGCTGGATCGAATTCGAACGGCTGGAGGCAAGTCCGGAATCCAAGCTCTGTGGCAGTTGTCGACGCGGCTGAACGTGATTTTGATCACTGTAGCAGAACTCGTCGAGAGTTCTGAGGGAGCGCGGAGTGATATGGAAAATCCGTGAAAATATCGTAGCTCGTGTTGCGTTATCGGATCTTGACGACCGCGCAGATTTACGCGAGGCTCTGCCCAAGAAAGGAGGATCACGCTATGATTGTTATTTCCACTCAAGTTTTTGCCGCATCGACGCAACGGGTCACTCCTTTGGAGTTCTCCTGTCTTTAGGGGCATGCGACTCTGTGCAAGATTTGCCGGAGTCCCCAGCTCCTGTGTTTCGATCGAGCCGTTCCGTGCCTGGAACCTTCATTTTCAGCCTTTCGCTGAATCTCTTTTGACCGCCTGTAGGCGGGATCTTCCGGTGGCACAATCACCGCCCTCGGACACGAATTACTTTTACTGATCTCTGTGATCGATTGACTTAAAATGGATCTAGCAATGTTAGGGTGGGCTCCCTCGAATAGCCTCGAATTTGACAAGCAGTATGCGCCACTCGGTTATTTGCCAGGAAGGGTAGTGCGCAAGGAAAAGCATCTCTATTACCTCCTCGACAGTACTGGCGAAGAGCGCATCGTTGCAGTGGCTGGGGCTTTTCGGCACACTGTCACGACCACTGCGGAATACCCGGTGGTGGGTGACTGGGTTGCCTTCGAGCCTGATGAATCGACAGGACGTGGGAACATCCACGCAGTTCTCAAACGCCGGACTGCTTTCTCGCGTCAGGCCATTGCGGCTGCAGGGAAAGAGCGAAAGGTTGAGGAACAGGTGCTCGCAACGAATGTGGATGTCGTCATGATCGTATCGGCATTGGACAACGCACGTGGATTCAATGTGCGCAGGATCGAGCGCTACCTTACGCTGGCATGGAACAGCGGTGCGCGTCCGGTGATTGTGCTCAACAAGGCAGACATGGTAGAGGATCTCGAAAGCGTAATGGTGGAAGCGGCGAAAATCGCTGGAACAACGCCGGTTTGTGCCGTCAGCGCACTGCGCGATGTAGGGATCGATGCTTTGCGTGAACATGTTCGGCCGGGCAATACACTTGTCATGTTGGGCTCATCGGGAGTCGGTAAATCGAGTCTGATCAACCGGATTGCGGGTGAAGAACTGATGCGCGTTGGCGACATCCGTGAACTGGATGCCCGTGGGAGGCATACCACAACGTGGAGTGAACTCACGGTTCTGCCCAGTGGTGGTGTGTTGATCGATACTCCAGGGCTGCGTGATGTGCAGCTGTGGGCTGACGAAGCGAGCATCGCCGAGACGTTTTCTGAAATCGTTTCCCTGAGCGCGGAGTGCCGGTTTTCCGACTGCAAGCACGGTGCTGAACCTGATTGTGCCGTGCAGAATGCCATTCGAGAAGGCACGCTTGATCCAGGTCGCCTGGCAAGCTACCGGACGCAGCTTGATGAGATCAAAACTCAATCAGATGTGGGACGTTGGATGCGAAATTCCGACGGGAGGCCTGCCCGCCGACGTAAGCGGCGCTGATGGGCTCTATTTTCACCACTGCACCACAGCGCTGGCCCATGTAAGGCCAGCTCCGAATGCGACGAGCAGGACGTTATCGCCCTTCTTGATGGCTCCCGTGCGGTTGGCCTCATCCAATGCGATCGCGATTGCCGCCGCAGATGTGTTGCCGTACTTGTCGAGATTGATGAAAGTGCGCTCCGATGGAATTCCCAGTCGATCGGTGATCGCTTCGATGATGCGAATGTTCGCCTGGTGCGGGATGACCATTGCGATGTCGTCGGTCGTGAGGCCGGCGTCGGCGATCGCTTTGATACAGGCATCACGCATAGCGGTGACCGCCTGTTTGTAGACTTCGCGCCCCTCCATCTTGATCGTGTTCAGACGTTCCTCAGCGTTTTCAGGCGTTGTTGGCAAGGCCGAGCCACCTCCCGGGACGGAGAGAATGTCCGTGAGCATTCCATCGCTGCCCATCACCGTGGAAAGAACGCGACTTTCGTTGCTGTCCTCAGTGCGTCGACGAAGGATCGCGGCTCCGGCACCATCACCAAACAGGACGCAGGTATTGCGGTCTTTCCAATCAACCATGCCACTCAATTTCTCGGCACCCACGATGAGAACCGTCTTCCGGTTGCCCGTATTAATGAAATGGCGTGACGTCTGGAGTGCGAACAGAAAGCCGGAACAGGCTGCCGAAATATCAAAGCACACCGCGTTCCTGGCCCCGAGATTGCGCTGGATGTAGCACGCGGTCGCTGGGAAGAAAGTGTCAGGAGTAACTGTGGCGACGATGATCAGATCCAGTTCCTCTGCAGTTACCCCGGCTTGCTCCATCGCCTTGAGCGCCGCCTTCGTTCCCAGATCGCTGGTGGCCTCATTGTCAGCGGCAATCCGGCGCTCACGGATACCGGTGCGCGAACGGATCCACTCGTCAGAAGTATCGACGAGTTTCTCCAGTTCTGCGTTCGTGAGGATTCGTTCGGGCACGTAACTTCCTGTGCCTGCAATCGTCATGGTACATGGGGAGGAAGTCTGGCTGGGTTCTTGCATAGCGGAAATGGAACACTCACGCAGGCGAGGGCGCAAGGAAGGAGTTGATGTGGCAGAATTTCAGTCGACGGCAACGTTGTGCCGGGCGATTTCCTCTTCGATGTGAGGATTTACCGCGTGGCTGATGGCCTCTTTGCCGACTCGGATGGCGTTCTTGATGGCAAGCGGGGAACTGGAGCCGTGGGCGATGACGACAATCCCATTCACACCGAGCAACGGGCTGCCTCCGTAAGTTTCGTAGCTGCTTTTTTTGTAGGTGTCTTTGAAAGCGCCCTTTGCCATGATCGCTCCGAGCGTCCGGAAAGGGGTGCTTTTCAGTTCCTGCTTGAGCCACTTGAACAGGACTTTTGCCGTGGCTTCGCAGCCTTTCAGCACGAGGTTTCCGCTGAATCCATCGATCGCGATGACATCGATCGGCGACATGAAGAGGTCGCGGCCCTCGACGTTACCTTTGAAATTGAGATCGCTGGCCTTGAGCAGTTCGAACGCTCCGCGTGATGCTTCGTTGCCTTTGCCTTCTTCTTCGCCGTTCGACATGAGGCCGATCGCTGGATTCTCCCGGCCCAGCACGTGTCGCGCGTAAACGGCACCCATGATGGCGTGCTGGAAAATGTGCACTGGCTTTGAGTCAACGTTGGCTCCTGCATCGATCAGGTGGCACACACCGTGTTCATTTGGAAAGGGAGACGCAATGCCAGCCCGACCAACGCCCGGTAGCGTGCGCAATTTGATCGTGGCAGCCGCAACCGCTGCTCCAGTATGACCGGCGCTGACGACTGCACCGTAGTCGCCGCCTTTTACCAGATCCATCGCCACGTTGATCGATGAGTTCTTCTTCCGGCGAACGGCCTGCACGGCGGAGTCGGACATCATCACCACTTCCGCAGCATGCACGATTTCCATTCGCCGGTCGCGTAGGCCAATGCGGTCGCATTCCGCCCGAACCGTCGCCTCGTCGCCAACCAGCGCCAGCTTTTCAATCGCTGAATACTCGGCGAGAGCGCTTTTCGCGCCCTCAACAACGTTCGCCGGGGCAAAATCGCCCCCCATGGCATCTACGGCAATTTTCATCTAGGTGGTAGTCAAGGAATCGCCGGAGCTTAAGCAGGACATTGCCTGCCCTGCAAGTGCTGAAACTAATTGAGTTTCGGCAGCTTCCACATGCCCTGAAGACGCGCATATTCGGCTTTTGGCAGCACCACGTAGTGCGGTGCGGCTTCTGGCACCAGCCATTGGAGCACTTTGAGCAGATTCGCCTCTTTCATGGTGGTGCAGCCGAATGTGGGTCTGTCCTCACCACGCCGAATATGAAAAAAAATAGCACTGCCCCCACCGGCGACTGGCGGATCTGAGTTGTGCCTGATTTCAAGCTTCCAGGCAAATGCAAAGTCGCCCAACCGCATCCGGGCCTTTTCGAACCACGGTGGAATACCCTGTTCAGGATTGGCCAGGTAGAAGTGCTGGTTGTAGAGCGGGTGCTTCACATCGTCGATCCACGCATCCCATTTCGTGACTTGCTTGTAAGGATAGCGGGACTGTACGGGCAAATTCTGAGCATAGCCATAGATGCGACCGAGCTGGAAGCAACCGGCAGGGGTGCGGCGGTCCCCTTCTATTTTGAAAGTAGAGCGGGATCCGCCGACCGGGATCGGCAAGGCACCGCGGCCCCAGGCCATGCCGTTTTTCCCAAAAAGGACGGGAACGGGTTGCGGGAACAACACTGGATTCCACGCGGCTCGGGCCGATTTTCGCTCGAACAGAAGCATCGTGCCCCGGTGCGAATCCCAGTCGTCACTGGTGGCGACGATCAATTGCTTCACGTTGTCCGGGATCGCTGCGACTTTTTGAGCAGAAACGTTCGTCGTCAGCAAGCCGCTCAGCAAAAGTCCGGTGAAAGTGAGAAATGACGCGAAAGGATGCATTTGGAAGGGTTGCATCTTACCGGTGCCGCCGCAAGCTGGAGACGTGCGTATCGCCCAGATTGGCTACGATTTCCAGGATAGTGCGCATTTTTTTGCATCCTGCAAAGCGCCATCGAAGTGGGCGATCGGTGATGCTCAGAAGGACGACATCTAGATTCACCCTCGTCCCCGTTCTGTGCCCTAGATTCCTTGCTGAAGATCCCTGATTTCGATAGAACTATGCGTTATGAAGAAGGCCGTAACTCGTCTGCTTATTGCAGCTGTAATGCTTCTGTCGGCTCTGGCGATGATGAGTGCTATTGCTAGAAAACATGTGAACAAAGGGCTAGCTTGGCCGGTCGCATGGACAGCACTCCTGGGAGATCGCGGTTGGAGGTTCGCGATGTCTAGAACTGTCAGACAATTGAGTTCGATCGCTGAGATTGTCGATACACTAGGCGTTCCCTATGAACAGATCCAGCTTTCAGATGGATCGGTCGAACTTCGTTACGCTCGACCGTCGGTCAGGATTGATAAGAATGGCAACAGATCGCGAGCGATTATCTCGTTCACGTATGGCCCCACCCGGTTAACGCTCGGATCTCGTCGTCCTTAAGTGAGCAACTTCCCCCTGCGGGGGCATCTCCCGCAAAAGGGAGGCTGGAACACAGATTTATGAGGATAACCACAGATGAACACAGATCGGTTGCAGTTCACTAAGACTAAGCATCAGATACTCAGAAAGTTTCCTTTTTCAATAGATGATCCGCACTGCGATGCCGTTACCGTGGCCCCGGCTCCGAAAGAGGGATCGTCAGCGTGCGCCGAAATTCGGAGAAGTATGTGACGAGAGACGAACGGGGAATTTTCTCCAGTTCGGCGATCAGGCGGGCGTTTTTTAACATGAAGTCGCCTGTTTCGCGCCCGCTTTTGCTGCGCTGCCGAATCGCTTCGCGGATCGAGTCGAGCACTCTCAACGCATCGATTCCGGCGCGTTTGCCAAATGTCGTGTGCGGGCCACGGCGGTAAACGGTGGAGTAGTCGAGGATCACATTTTCCCAGTTGGCGAGGCGGAATCCGCCTTCACTTTCGTTGCGCCGCGTTGACTCGTAGCGCGCGCGAAGTTCCCATTCTTCGGCGACGGCAGGTTGCTTCCTGAGCTGCTCAAGTTGAGATGAAAAGTTCTGCCGCTGCACTTTGTTGAGAAACCGGGCGAATGGAGCATTCCCGGCGCGCTCGAGCATGAGGTATTTCGTTACAGGCTGCCGGGTGGCCGCCATTTTCTCTCCAAGTTTCGCCAGCCACTTGTCGAATGCCGGCTTGAGCTGCTTGACGTCGTCGCGATACGCTTCGATCAGCAGCCACTGTTCGAGGAAGTCGGATCGCGGGTTCGAAGCTGGCTGATGTCCCTGTCCATCGTAGACATCAAGTGTTACCCGTGCGCCGCGCTTTCCGTAGTGATCCGCCGATTGCAGGCTGACGGCGTAGTTGAGTTCGAGCTGTCCGACGCCGACATAGATCGGAGTGTCGTCGCGGAATCTCTGCAATTCTTCGCCTTCGCGAAAAGGATTGACGCCCGCGCCAAGGATCAGGGCACCCGCGATTTTGAGCGGATGCTTGTCGGCAAAGTAGGCGGCTGTCCAGCCTCCCTTGCTGAATCCGCCGACGTAAGCCCTGTCCGGATCGACGGACGCCACTTGGGCGAGATGCGCTCTGACCTCTTCGAAGATGCGCATGGTGTCGCGATAGAATTGCTCCGATTGATCACCGGAAACGCTCCCTTTGATCGTGTATGTCATGCCGACGATGACAAAGTGATCACCGCCAGTGTAATCGACAGGAAGTGAGATGGTCGTGCGGCCACCCGTGCCATGGTAGTAAAAGATCACCGGCCACTTTCGATCGGCAGTCCACGAAGTGGGGAGCCTTACCGTGATCGGAGCATCGAGTCCGGGCCACGAGAGCTGCGAACTCTTTCCCGGGATCAGCTCCAGCTCCGGCACTGGTTCCTGAGCGTACAGCCCCGTCAGTGTTACGAGCATCACTGCAACAGCGAGGTATCTGCTGGTGACCTTTCGCTGTGAGTGAGACTGCATGTGTTCCGTTTATCCCCGGTAACCGTATTCTTCGCCGATGGCCATGCACTCTTCGACCGGGAAGACGCCTTCTGACGTGGATGGATGCCCAAGACACGCGGCCGCGGCACAAACGCCGAGTTTCAGCGAGCGGTCGACATCCCAGTTTTCGTGAAGACCGTAAAGGACACCCGCTGCAAAGGCATCGCCAGCGCCACTCGCGCCGCGTAGGGCTGTCTCAGGGAGCGCAGTGGCGTGTTGACGGAAAATCTGGCCGTCGCTTCGACAGGCGACGGCACCTTCAGGAAAATGGATCACTGCCAAGTCTTTGACAGACAGCGCGATCAATGCTCTGGCCGCCTCCTCACACACTTCCCACTGAATTTCTCCACCCTGTCGAAGTCGGAGGCCAGTCACTCGCCCGGTTTCAATTTCATTCAGAAACAGGTAGTTTAGGTAGGGGAGTGACGACTTGATGACCTCCGAGAAGCGTTCGTTCTCGGTGCTGACCGCATCGGCACTAGTGATCAATCCCGCTTCACCAGCAGCCTCGAGCACACGCGATGCGCCAGTGCGTCCGCTGTCGTCAAATCGATCCAAGGCATCGAGCAACAGGAAATATCCGAAGTGAAAAATCTTCGCGCGCGTCTTTGAAAAATCGAAGTCTTCGTGACGCAGCAGTGCATTCGCACCCCGCTGGTGGAAAAAGGTTCGTCGCCCAGTGCCTCTGACGGTGAACGCATCCGTGTAGGACGTCGGGCTCTGTGACGTCAGTCGCAGGCGACTGGTATCAATCTCGTGCCGGGAACAATCGTCAAGGATCCAGCGCGCGGCTTCGTCATCTCCGAGAAGTCCGACTGCCGAGAGTGGAAACTTTGCCCCCATCAGTGACAGATCTTTTAAAACATTGTAAGGGCCGCCACCGTTGCTCATCGATTCCGACAGAATCGATGCCAGCATCTCCTGCTCCGGGTAGTGGTCGACGACTTTTACATGGTCGACGATGAAATTGCCACCGGCTAAAATGCCGTTGCGTTCAGGAGGTTCAATTTCCTCCGGTTTCGGTGCCTTTTTCTTCTTCGCAGCCATGAGTAAGATTTACCTGAGAAGTTCTGGCACAGCTGCCATCAAATGGAAATAGCAGAATGCGATTCCTGCGATCTGAGTGCGGCATCGAAGACTCGATGGCTCATCAGTGCTTCCTGTGGTGTAACGCAGGTGAATCTATCAGACGCAAGGCCTTCACGTTCAGTTAGAAATGCGCACCACATCTGCTGGATGACATCCGGGAATCCCGGCTCGAAAATGCCTCCGGTTATCGTGGGGTAGGGAGTCTGAAATCCCATGTCTGTTTTGTCCCAGAACTGGCCAGACGCATCGCGGCGGAACGCCCAGACGGTTTTCGGTTCCTTGGTGGAATAGCGCACCCCGCCATCGGTACCGAGCACTTCGAAGAACCAGGTATCGGTTTCACCCGGAGCGAGGCGCTTCATTTCCCATTGCATGCGGAAGGGGGCTCTGCCATTCGCCTCCACCCAGAGTTGCAGAGTTGCATTGTCCCAGGTGTCACACGGCACGCCGCGTCGTTCTGCGTAGCCTTTCTGCAGTTGTGCATAGACGCGCGACGGGTTCCATCCCAGGCGAAGAGGCAGGTGGGCGACGTGCATTCCAAGATCGCCCATCACCCCGATCTCACCGCACGTATTGCTCATGCGTTTCCAGTTGGCTGCTTTGTCAGGATCCAGGTCACTGCTGTGCAGGAAGCCAGCGCGAACTTCCAGGATGCGCCCAATACGACTGGTATCCTGTGCAACTTGAAAAGCACGTGCGGCTCCAGGGAAAAACGGAAACTCCGAGCTGCAACGGCAGAATCTCCCAGTGCCGTCGACGCTCGCCACGATTCTTTCGGCAGCAGCGAGATTGAGCCCGAACGGCTTTTCTGCCAGCAGGTCTTTCCCTGCTTCGAGCGTGTCGATGTAGAGTTGCTCATGCAGGTTGTGGGGGACAGCGACGTAGACGACATCGACATCGCTGGATGCCAGCAGT
>JAGROY010000407.1 GCA_020439995.1 Verrucomicrobiia bacterium | reverse complement strand
GGCAGGAATCTCAAACGTTGATTCAATCTGCTCTCGTATGGTAGAGTTTCGAGCATGCGTCGGTTGATTCCTCATCAAGCTTTGCTCCTCAGAGTTGGGCATGCATGTTGCTTTGCTTTGATCGGTATCGTGCCTTTGCTAGCGCAGAATCCGTTTCAAATCACCGATCTAAAGGTGGTTGATGGCTACGTACGCGATTTTGCCCGTTAGAGTGACGAGATACCATCCTTCGTTTCGCCGCCCGTGCCGAGCATTCGATGTACCCATCTATACGAGAAAATTGCTGATGACAGAGCGAATTCAGGCTTTTCATCTAGCCGATGCGGCTATATTTTGCGCCGCGATTTTAGCGCAGACTTTTGCCTGTTGATTACTGATCAGAGTGAAACTGTCCTCCCCAATGCCTATCCACGCAAGACACATCGTGGCAATGTGCCAGAGAATGGTAACCGTAATCGCATGTCTAGCAGCAGCAGGTTGCGGATCGGAACCGGATAAAGAGACCATAGTGATCCGACCAATGCGATCACATCCGAAATATAATCGTGCCACGACCACGTCGACAGCCGCTGCTCAGGGGACGACAACTTACACCTGTACCGGGCCCGGAGGCGCATCCGTATCGGTCACTTTCTCGGGCTTCGCAGACGACATGCTCATTGGGGATCTCAACAATGACGGCGAGGATGGGGACGCTGCCTTCGCAATGTCTCAGAATGATGCCGTCACCGTCGTTCTTCTCAATGGCCTACTCCTTGGAGTGCCTGTATCTTACGCGGTTGGCATCGGTTCGGCTCCCAGGAAAGTCGCCGCGGGCGACCTCGACGGTGATGGGTTTGTCGATCTCATTACAGCCAATTCCGGAACCAACACGCTCTCGTTCCTGCGTGGCGCAGATGATGGCACCTTCGGCACACCTTCAACGCTCAATGCAGGGAGTCAGCCGCAGGACGTGGCACTGGGCGATTTCGATGAGGACGGCAACCTCGACTTTGCGGTGGCGGACAGTTCGGGTTCCCAGGTGATCGTTCGACTTGGTTCTGGCGGAGGTGTTTTCGGACCGGAAATCCCCATTGCAACAGCCCAATTGGCCTATGGGCTCGAGGTGGTCGATATGAACAGCGACATCGATACACATGACGATATCGTGACCAACGGCAGTATTCTCCTGGGCAATGGTGACGGTACTTTCGGCGCTCCCGTGGATATCGCGCGGGGGTATTTCGCGTCCGGCGTCGAAATAGCGGACACTAATGGCGACGGACACCCAGACATTCTTCTCGGCAACTTCAACAATAGCCTCGTCACCATTCTTACTGGTCGCGGTGACGGTACGGTTGATCCACCCCAGCACTATGTTTCTGCCTCGGGCCCGGAAGCGACCACTTTTGCGGATTTTGACGGTGACGGCAGAGAAGATCTCATTGTCACAAACGGTGGAGACTCCGGTACTATTATGGGTGGGCGTGGGGACGGCACATTTCGCTGGGTTCGAGGTGTTCCCACAGGACCGGCTGGCCAGTTCTCTGGTGCCGAAGACGCGGCTGTTGCTGACTTTACCGGCGACGCTATCCCAGACATAGCCGTTGCGAACGGTGGGAACGTCGTCATCATTCCTGGTTCCAGTGGTGGAGAACTGGGCCTTGCCACAGCAATTCCGGGACAAAATGGTTCGCGTGTCGTAAGTGGGGACTGGGACGGTGACTCTCGTCCTGATCTGGCGCTCGTCGGCACGGCTACCGGCCTTCTCAGGGCGCTCAACGTTCTCCCTGGCCTCGGTGGGGGAGCCTTTGGATCCGCGACGTCGATTGCACTCCCAGCACCGAACCATCCCCAGAATACTGCACTGCCAATGATCGTCACGGCTTTCCTAAACTCCGACACTTTTCCGGACCTGCTACTGGCGAATTTCGCTAGTGGAAACATCTCAATCTTCCTCGGCATGGGCGATGGAAGCTTCGCCGGGCAGTCTCCCGTTGAAATACACACCGCCCCGATGTCGACCTATACCTTCGCACCCGGAGGTGTCGCAGTCGCCGATTTCAACGGAGATCTCCAAGAGGATATCGCAGTGGCATTTGCTGGTACCTTCGCTGAACTCGACGGTTGTCTAAAGGTCGCTCTTGGCAACGGGGACGGTACCTTTCGTCTGCCACAGACCGTGCGCGACTCCATCGCCGCCCACGGTGTCGCATCTGCAGATTTTGACCGCGACGGAAACCTCGACCTTGCCCTTGCTTTCGAAGCGTCAACATTCGACTGGGATGTGTCGATCTACCGTGGTCGCGGGGATGGCACTTTCTCCGAACCCGCGCCTCTAGGGCTGACTGAGACTCTCGTTCGCGGCGTCGCTGTCCTTGACGCAGATCGGGACGGGAAACCGGACCTAGCGGTTTCCGCCTCCGGCGATGAGATACTGTTTCTGCGAGGATTGGGCAACGGCACATTTGTCCGCGCCATTACTATACCGTCCGGTGGTGGGCTCCCACTTTTTCCCGACCTCAATCTGGACGGCTGGCCAGATATGATTACGCCTGCTGGACGTGGGCTTCTATCCTATTACATCAGTGAGGTGCCGGCATTCGTTCCCTCACAGCCGCTTCTGGATATTGTTTCAGCTAGTGGAGCGTTTGTCCTGCAATGGCCTGCCATCTACGCCGACTTTATGCTTCAGGAATCCGCTGATCTCAGGGCCCCGTTCGTCCCTTCGATAATCAATTTAAGTAATGAAGACGACGGATACATACGCGCAGTGGTGGACTCAAGCTCAATGGCCCAGAGATTCTTTCGGTTGGAAGCCGTCCGATAAAACAACTGAGCTTTTCCATTTTGGTTTAGTTTAGTTTAGTTTAGCCAACGGCGAAATGTCCCCATTCCCTTCGCAGTCGGTTGTGGCGACGCAAACGGCATCGCCTTCTGGCCGGAGACCTTCATGTCCGAAGGCGTGGTTTCCGGAACGCTTTGCCCGCGCTCGAACTCGTCAATTAATGTGGACAAATAATCGCTCGCCCTCCGCCTCCAGCCAGCCGAAACCGCGCTCGTCGTTCCATTCAGTGATCGTTCCCGTTTGGATAGATTTCTAACTTCAATTCAACCTTGCAGTCCTTGAGCAAATTGGTGGGGCGTCTAGATAGTCGAACATTCATTCTGTTTCTTCTGACATCGTCTCTATTTGCGCATGGTCTGCGGGTGCTCTGCCGGGCTCGATGTGAATCGTGACATCCTGGATTCCCATGGCACCTCTCACCAGAACATCTTTCACTCGATGAGAGATTTCGTGGCCTTCGCGCACTGTCAGACCGCC
>JAGROY010000406.1 GCA_020439995.1 Verrucomicrobiia bacterium | reverse complement strand
GAAAGACGCGAATGGCGATACTCCTATCTCGTGGGGAAGCTGGCATTTGCGATCATTCGACATTCTCGGCCTGCTGCTCTACGGAGACGTACCGGGATGGCACGGTTGTCCGAATCCAAACCTCGGTGGTCAAGATTTGCTCTGATCTACTGAAACCGGCACGGATTCATGATAAAATCATGGCGGTTGTTGCAGTGCCAGGGCGTGACAGTTTCAGGCAGGAATCTCAAACGTTGATTCACTCTGCTCTCGTATGGTAGAGTTTCGAGCATGCGTCGGTTGATTCCTCATCAAGCTTTGCTCCTCAGAGTTGGGCATGTATGTTGCTTTGCTTTGATCGGTATCGTGCCTTTGCTAGCGCAGAATCCGTTTCAAATCACCGATCTAAAGGTGGTTGATGGCTACGTGGAGATCTCGTGGAATGGAGATGCTGATTTCTACGAGATTCAGCGTTCCACGACTCTCACTTCGGACGGCTGGACGCCAATAACTTATACCAACGATAATTCAATTCTCATTCAACAGGAGCTGGGGCTAGGCAGCTACTTCATTCGGGTGTTGAAGTCGGCACCTCGGGAGACCTTTGCAATCCCAGACGAAAGGCGACTCGAAATCCTTGATGAGATTTCGACACAGATCGATTCGCTATCGGACCAAGAGCACATTGACAGCACTACTCTTACTGCATTTCTTGGCCAGTTTACAGAGTTGGACGATATTGACGTTCACTCCGATGGTACTGTCTATGCCCGCTTTATGGATAACCGGTTATACGCCATCATCGACAACCGCCCACCGGCTTTGCCGGATGCCTTTGATGAATCTGGTAACGCGGACTTCCTATCGGCGGAGGAGAATCCTGTTCGGCAAGCTCTAATCGCAGGCCAAGCGAATCGAGTTGGAGGTAGAGTTGCTCGCAGCACTAACGGAACGCCCGGAGGCTTGCCGGTTTCAAAGAATGCCGTCCTCTTTCAAGCGGAAGGCACCGGGATCGATAGTCCGATGCTGGATTCATTGGTACCCGCGTTCGAAGAACGGGGATTCGCTGTGAAACACGGCGATGCAACATTGTTTAATTTCATGAATATGGAGGCGCTTGGGAACGATATTGGTGTCTTCTATGTGGATTCACATGGCGGTTCCCTGGAAGCAATAGTCAAGTTTGAAGATCCAACAACTGGACTTCTCGTAACGCGCAAATTCCCGCTCTTCCTCCTGATGACATCTACTGAAGTCACTGCTGAGAACGAGAGGCTCTATAAGCCCCTGTTGGAAGAAGGGCTTCTAATGACTGCGGCGCTTGGGCCTCAGACGGTGAAAGGGATTAAGCGAAATCACACATTGAAGAACCCAACCGCTCCGCCGCTAACCAAGTGGCCTCATTATTACGGCGTCACTGCGACGTTCGTTAAGCGATACTGGAGATTTGGGAAAAACAGCTTCGTTTATCTAGACTGCTGTTACAGTCAACACGACGACGCTGAGCCGTTCAGAAGAGCTTGCTTTCGCGCTGGTGCGGCGACTTACGCGGGGTGGACGGAATCTGTTCACGATGCCTGGCCATTCAACAAAGTAACTCGCCCGCTTTTCGATACGCTCCTTGGGGGTAGCCAGATCTACCGCGTGAATCCGCCGCAACGCCCTTTCGAACTCAGTAAGGTATTAAACTATTTAGAGCAGAAGAATTTCCTCACGGATGCCACTCCTGGTTTTCCAGGTGCAAAATTCGTGTGTTCGCCAGGACTTTCGTCGAACGGAGGGTTTCGCATGCTTTTCCCAAGCATCGAGAGAATGGATGTCGCAGAAACTACTGGCGAAATTATCATGAGTGGTAGCTTCGATGCCAATGTCCCGGCCGTGGTGCGAGTGGATGCAAGCGAGGGTGCGACTACCATTGATGCCAAAATGGTAAGAGGCTCGCTTTTGACTTTCGAATTGCCGGGAGATGAAAGCCCGTCGGTGGGTGACATCACGGTCACTCAGAATGATCTCTCAAGCAATCAGGTGCCACTGACCGAATGGCGCGTAAAGGCTACGATGGTAAAGCATTTCGCCCCTTTCATCGCGCAACCATCGGCAACCTCATTGCTTGACCTCCACTTTCGGGCGGATGCGCATCCCTGGCGAAACCTCCCATTCTCCACTCCCAAATTCAGAGGGGCCGCAGCGTCGATCGCAACAGATTCCATGGGACGCGTGGTTGAGGCTTCTGGGCAATTCGATAGGACTGATGGCAGGAGTAATGTGCGTTGGAGTCTCGATCAACCTGTCGATGTGCCGTTTGCAGGTCTCCGAGGCACCTTCTCAATCAGTGCCGATGGCACAGCCAGTATCTATGGCGCTCTGTTGGCTGGACGGGTCATGACAGTGACAGAAACAGTTGATGGCGTTCCTACGGTGTATCTAACGGAACCCGGTCAAGGAGCGAAACCGGGCGGAACAAGTACGACTTTGGATCTCAGCTCCTACACAATCAACGCGGCAACGGATGTTGCAGCGGGCGATTCGGGGCAATTCAGTTTCGAGTCAGCGGCATCGATCCATCCTCCAACTGGCGATTTTGCCCGTTAGAGTGACGAGATACCATCCTTCGTTTCGCTGCCGGTGCCGAGCATTCGATGTACTCATCGATACGAGAAAATTGCTGATGACAGAGCGAATTCAGGCTTTTCATCTAGCCGATGGGGCTATATTTTGCGCCGCGATTTTAGCGCAGACTTTTGCCTGTTGATTACTGACCAGAGTGAAACTGTCCTCCCCAGTGCCTATCCACGCAAGACACATCGTGGCAATGTGCCAGAGGATGGTAACCGTAATCGCATGTCTGGCAGCAGCAGGTTGCGGATCGGAACCGGATAAAGAGACCGTAGAGATCCGACCAGTGCGATCACATCCGAAATATAATCGTGCCACGACCACGTCGACAGCCGCTGTTCAGGGGACGACAACTTACACCTGTACCGGGCCCGGAGGATATCGCGCGGGGGTATTTCGCGTCCGGCGTCGAAATAGCGGACACTAATGGCGACGGATACCCAGACATTCTTCTCGGCAACTTCAACAATAACCTCGTCACCATTCTTACTGGACGCGGTGACGGTACGGTTGATCCACCCCAGCACTATGTTTCTGCCTCGGGCCCGGAAACGACCACTTTTGCGGATTTTGACGGTGACGGCATAGAAGATCTCATTGTCACAAACGGTGGAGACTCCGGCACTATTATGGGTGGGCGTGGGACGGCACATTTCGCTGGGTTCGAGGAGTTCCCACAGGACCGGCTGGCCAGTTCTCTGGTGCCGAAGACGCGGCTGTTGCTGACTTTACTTTACCGGCGACGCTATCCCAGACATCGCCGTTGCGAACGGTGGGAACGTCGTCATCATTCCTGGTTCCAGTGGTAGCGAGCTGGGCCTTGCCACAGCAATTCCGGGACAAAATGGTTCGCGGGTCGCAAGTGGGCACTGGGACGGTGACTCTTGTCCTGATCTGGCGCTCGTCGGCACGGCTACCGGCCTTCCCAGGACGCTCAACGTTCTCCCTGGCCTCGGTGGGGGCGCCTTTGGACCCGCGACGTCGATTGCACTGCCAGCACCGAGCCATGCCCAGAATACTGCACTGCCAATGATAGTCACGGCTTTCCTAAACTCCGACACTTTTCCGGACCTGCTACTGGCGAATTTCGCTAGTGGAAACATCTCAATCTTCCTCGGCATGGGCGATGGAAGCTTCGCCGAGCAGTCTCCCGTTGAAATACACACCGCCCCGATGTCGACCTATACCTTCGCACCGGAGGTGTGGCAGTCGCAGATTTAAACGGAGATCTCCAAGAGGATATCGCAGTGGCATTTGCTGGTACCTTCGCTGAACTCGACGGTTGTCTAAAGGTCGCTCTTGCCAACGGGGACGGTACTTTTACGCCGACTTTATGCTTCAGGAATCCGCTGATCTCAGGGCACCGTTCGTCCCATCGATAATCAATCTAAGTAATGAAGACGACGGATACATACGCGCAGTGGTGGACTCGAGCTCAATGGCCCAGAGATTCTTTCGGTTGGAAGCCGTCCGATAAAACAAGTGAGCTTTTCCATTTTGGTTTAGTGCTTTCCGCTGGTCGCATGAGCTCACTCTGGACTAAACGATCGCCCTGTGTGATATTGATATTTGATGATCAACGAATTCATCAATGCCGCCTGTGTTCCCCTGGGGACGGCGCACTCATCAGGCTCGTTAACACAAGCTGAGGCTATGCTTGCGGCAGATCCTGGTCTTGGCCAGAAGTCGATCTACACGGCTGCTATTCTTGGAGACTTAGCATCCGTAGGGAAGTTCCTGCACGACGATCCTGACAATGCGACTGAGAAGGGTGGACCGCGAGATTGGGATGCATTGACGCACTTGTGTTTCTCTCGATTCTTGCGCCAGCCGCCCAAGGATGCATGCTTCGTCAATACTGCGCGTGCCCTACTCGATGCAGGTGCCAATCCGAATACGGGGTTCTACGAATCCAGTCATCAGCCAACTCCCTGTTTTGAGAGTGTGCTTTACGGAGTAGCGGGCATCGCCCATCACGAAGGACTGACACGCTTGTTGCTAGAGCGCGGCGCGGATCCCAACGATGGAGAGACACCCTATCATGTTGCTGAAGGCTATGACAACGGCGCCTTTCAAGCCGTCTTTGAGAGCGGGAAACTCGATGCGAATGGCGTGGCGACTCTGCTATTGAGGAAGATCGATTTCCACGATGGTAAAGCAATCAACTGGCTGTTAGAGCAAGGGGTCGGCCCCAACGTCATCGGTCAATGGGGCAAATCCGCACTACAGAGCGCTATTGTCCGTGGCAATGGCATGTCTATTATTCAGGCACTGTTAGATCACGGCGCAGACCCAACTCTCCCCGGGAAACCCGGCAGCGCCACAGACCTCGCAGCCCGCTATGGCCGCGGCGATGCGCTAGCCTCGTTTGAAGCGTTGGGGAAGATCGCAGAGCTGAAGGGGCTTGACCGGTTGTTGGCCGCTTGTGCACGGGATGATGTGGACAAGATCGCAGAGATCATACAATTGGATCCATCTCTAACGAGCGAGTTACTTGCGACGGAAGGACGAGTGCTGGTCGAATTTGCGGGTTCAGGCAATACCCCAGGAGTGAGTCATTTGCTTGAGCTTGGCGTGGACGTAAACGCCATTGACTCAGCAGGAGACGGTTACTTTGGTATCGCCAGGAACAGCACGGCTTTGCACGCTGCAGCCTGGAGGGCCCGACATCAAACCGTGAGGCTTCTCATTGAACGTGGAGCTGATCTCAATTTAAAAGACGGTCAAGACCGCACTGCACTCATGTTAGCGGTGAAAGCTTGTGTGAATTCCTATTGGATCGAAATGCGCGCCCCGGACTCTGTCGCGGCCTTGCTGAGTGCCGGTGCTTCAGTGGAAGGCGTTCAACATCCGTGCGGTTACGAGCCTGT
>JAGROY010000405.1 GCA_020439995.1 Verrucomicrobiia bacterium | reverse complement strand
GAAGTCCGTTCGCTTTCGACTCAGGACGATCGCACCGGAGCACTGGATCTCCTGAAATTCGGGCTGCGCGTTACCGGCGAGGAATCGCGTACCCGGCATCCGTATATCAACTTCAAAGAACAGGAGTTCCAGGGATGGCTGTTTCCGGACAGTGAAGAACCTTACCCACTCTTTGGCACCTATCTGCAAGGCGTAGACGACTACGTGCTTGAGGCTACTGGCGAAATCTACGTGCGCGAACGCGCTGAAGTAACAATTGGATTCAGTACCGATGACGGAGCGATTCTCTTCATCGACGGCAAACCAGAACTCATCTACAACGAGACCAGGCAGAGAGATTCATCGCTTGTCACCCTTACATTGAGCCAGGGCCCACACGCTGTGCGCTTCGTCACATTCGACCGCGACGGCTCAGCGGGCGCGACTCTTTTCTACGTTACGGACAACACAAATCTCGACGAACTCAGCCCAGGCAACATTGCGCTGCTCCAGCCGTTCGATCCACTGGCAGCGAGTACCGTCGACCGCGATGGCGATGGAATGGATGATTTCACCGAAACGTATCTGTTTGGCTCCTTGTCAGAGTCTGCCGATGGGGATGCGGACGGTGATGGAATCACCAATGGTGATGAAATCGCGCAGCGCACTTCTCCGGTTAGTCCCGACACCGATGGTGATGGTCTCACCGACACAGCGGAGACGAATACCTATGGCACCAATCCCCTCTTAGCCGACACCGACAGGGATGGCGCAAGCGATGGACTCGAAGTCACCTCGCTTGGTTCCAATCCTCTGACTTCAGACACTGACAAAGACGGATACGGCGACTACGAGGAAGCCCGGGCAGGCACCCGAGCGTCCGACAGTGCTTCGTTTCCCGGCAGCTACACTGCGCCAGCCTTACGCTACTCAATCTGGCGCGAGAATTTTAACCAATATGCAGACGGTACGACAGAACTTCCTGACGGGGCTCTCCTGATCAGTAACAAAGACCTTCAGGGCGTGCAGGCCGGGGCGCTCCAGATGTCGTCCGATGAAGTGAGATCGCAGCGGACATATTATAAGATCCCGCAGCAGGAATTCGCCGACTCTGGCTTCGAAATCCGATTTCGCTTCAAGCTGGCAGATGCCGAGGGCGGAAATCCTGCGGCGGACGGATTCTCTTTCAACTACGGCCCGATCGAGCTGAACGAATGGGCTGGCGAAGAAGGTTTTGGCAAAGGACTATCGATTGAATTCGATACCTGGGACAGTTCTGCCAGCGGCGATCCGACTGAGAATGGTTTCAACGTTGCAGTCGATGGTGTCGATGTTAGTGATGGCTTTGTAAACGCGACCGTGCCAGTGGATGGTGCCTTTCATGATGCCCGGATCAGCTGGTTCCGAACCGGCGGTGGCTCAGGAGTTACGTCTCTGTGGATAGACGGCAACGTCGTTTTCGATCGAGTGGCCACGCCAGGCTTTGCCCCTCACAGCACTTACGTCATGGCGTTTGCTGCGCGTACTGCTGGGGCGACGGAAGATCTCTTTCTGGATGACATCACGGTGAGTTGCCCTGGCGACCAGACCGACTCGGACGGCGACGGATTGCTTGATGCCTGGGAGCAGCTCTACTTTGGAAACCTCAATGCCAGCCCTTCCGCTGATCCTGACAATGATCTATTGACCAACCTGGAAGAGCAGCTGGCCAGCACCCACCCAACGCTGGCAGACAGTGATGGGGACAACCTCGCGGATGGCACAGAACTGAAGACCACCGGCACTGACCCGGCGAATCCTGACAGCGATGGTGACGGATTTTCAGATGGCAGCGAGGTCGCAGGAATCCCCAACCGCACTGATCCGGCAAAATTTGACACCGATGGCGATGGCTATAGCGACCACTTCGAATGGCAGAACCACACCGACCCGCTGGAGGTGGCCAGTCGACCAGATCGCATCCCCATCCCCTTCTACTCCATCCTCGATCGCACCTGGCGCTGGCGCATCGACGAAGTTCAAATCGTCTGGAATCACGGGGCTGCAGTGGCAATTGAAAATGACATGCTATTCGGATTTGTCGCCCGGAACGCGAGCGAAAGTGGCTCCAATGAACTCGACTGGAGTTTTCGTAAGCAATGGGATGGCCTGACCTATCTGTTCACTGCTGACACTAACATTCTGTCCACCCCCAGTGGTGGCATCTGGCGGACTGACTGGGTATTTCACGACGATAAAACACGGGCGATGGGATTTTCAGGCACAGGCGACCGTGATATATCGCAGAGACTGAGCTTCCAGTGCGAATTCAAGGAATCACCGCTCACCGGGACTTGGGGCGGCACCTACTCAATCATCAACATGGACACGGGATCGATCGTCGCGTCCTATGGATTCTCCGGCTTCGACGCCAGCGCTTCGATTCAGAATGGCACCGCCGCGTGGGGTTCGCGACGCGGACTGGCAGGCGGAGCCACAGTCTGGAGTCATGCTGGAATCGACGTCTACATCGGTGGTGCTCTTGCCAGGGAAAAGGACACCGACCTGGATGGAATGCCGGATGTGTTCGAAGTCACCTACGGCCTTAACCCTGACGATCCGGGTGATGCTTCCGCCGATGCCGACGGCGACGGCATCGGCAACCTGACAGAAGCCCAATCAGGAACACGACCCGATCTAGCAGATACTGACGGAGATGGCGCGAATGACCACGAGGAAATTCTCCACGGCTATTCCCCTGCGGATTCCAGCTCATCGCCGCTCGCCATTTCGGCTACTTTGCCGAACGTTTTAGAAGACACCGACGGCAATGGGATGAACGACATTTGGGAAGTCCGCTTCGGTAATTCTGCGGCATTGGCTGCGGAGGATGACGTAGATGGCGATGGTGCTACTAACCGCGAGGAGAGCATTGCAGGTACCAATCCATTTCAGGCCGAATCCCGCTTTTCACTTCTGTCGCTTGTCGATGGCGATGACATCCGACTCCGCTGGCCCGGCTTGCAGCACAAGCGCTACGAAATTCAAAGCAGCGATAAGCTCAACATCTGGAATCCCGTCACTCGAGTGGATCCAGCAACCGATGCCACGGCCGAAATCACGTTCAAACAAGCCCTCGCTGGTGACAATGCCCGCGTCTTCTATCGTGTAAACGCTGGCGATCGCGACAGCGATGCTGACGGCCTTTCCGACTGGTCTGAGGAGGCGCTGGGCACCGACATCAACGATCCCAACAGCACCGGCTCGCCCGTTCAGTCGATCTCTGGCGGGACGCTCATTAGCGGTGACTACAAGACATTCATCGAAGCTTTGGAAAACGCAGGCCAATCCGGCGATGCCGGGATCTCACGCCCGCAGGCAGCGCGGTTTCTGAATCAAGCAACGTTCGGAGCGACGATGAACGACATTTCAAAGGTGCAGCAGCTCGGGTATGCCGCCTGGATAGACGATCAAATCAACGATGCTCCGATCTATTTGCACGAACCCTACATTGCCGAAATCAAGCAGGATCACCAGGAAGGCCTCCAGCAGGTTCCCAACTACGCGCGGGGCGGATTTGGTCTGCCAGGAGAAAATGCCACCACTCCGTTCATCCGTGCGGCGACACAGGCCGACGATCAGTTGCGCCAGCGCATTGCTTTTGCTTTGAGTCAAATTCTCGTCGTCTCGCGCCAGGATGCCGCACTCTCCGAGCGACCGCAGAGCCTGTGCAATTTCTACGACATCTTCGTGCGCAATGCCTTCGGCAACTACCGGGACATTCTCCAGGAAGTCTCCCTGCACCCGATCATGGGCCGATATCTCAGCCATGTTGGCAATGAAAAGGCCAACCCGACGATCAACCAGTTCCCTGATGAAAACTATGCCAGAGAGGTGATGCAACTGTTCACCATCGGGCTGTGGGAGTTGAATCCAGACGGCTCGCGCATGCTCGACCAGCAGGGGGAACCGATCGCGACCTACGGAAATCGCGAAATCACAGAGTTTGCCCGCGTCTTCACTGGCCTCTGGTATGCCGATCGCAACTGGGGCAGCGGCGGCTGGGATGATGCCCACTTCCTGAATGCGATGCAGATGCACGCCGACCGCCATGATTATGCAGAAAAGCTCCTCTTCACAGATCGCAAGGTGGTGGGCCGGGGCCGCATCGTCATCCCCGCTCGCACACCCAATTCAGCGAACGGACTTCAGGATATCACGGACACTATCACAGCTCTCTTTGATCACCCTAACACACCACCATTCATCTGCCGACAACTGATTCAGTTTCTGGTGACGGCCAATCCCTCACCCGGCTACGTTCGCCGAGTGCAGGATGTGTTTGTAAACGATGGCAAAGGACAGCGGGGCAATCTGGGTGCAGTCACGCGGGCGATTTTGCTCGACCCCGAAGCCCGTGATCCGCGAGTGCCAATGGCCCGTCCAGAGTTTGGCAAACTGAAGGAACCGCTGCTCCGTGCGATGGCAATGGCACGGGCATTCGATCTGGGCAGGCATCAAGACCTGGTCTGGCATCGCACCGGA
>JAGROY010000066.1 GCA_020439995.1 Verrucomicrobiia bacterium | reverse complement strand
TCTACCTCACCGCCGCCGACGGCAATCGCTACGGCTTCAACTTCGATCCCATCGAAGTCACCTTCGGCGGTGCCATGGCCTACCGCCCGGCGTGGACCGCAGACGCAGGCGTCCCTTACACCCTGAGCAGCGGCACCACCTTGCTGCAGAAAGTCAACGGCGCCTACTTCCAGCTCTCCAACGGCCTCGCCTACAACCCGGCCCGCGGCGGCAACATGGAAGTCGACGTCACCCTCACCGCCAACAGCGGTGCCGCCTGGCTCTACAACACGGCTTCCGGCCTCGTCGAACAACGCTCGGCAGACGGCAAACGCCTGTTCTGGAGCGACAGCGGCGTGGTAGCTGAGAATGGCGACAGGATCCGGTTCGAGAAGAACGGCGATGGGCGAATTGCATTCATCGACGCTGGAGCCGATGGGCAACTGGATTATCGCTATGACGACGAAGGCGATCTTTTCAGTGTCACGGACATGATCGACGGCAAACGGTCGCACTACGGCTACCAACATACGGACACTACTAGTCTCCTTGCCGTCGTGCTCCATCCTGACAGCGTAGGTGAAGCAGTCCGCTACGACTCAGCCGGACATTACACCGGAATAGAGTCAATCGGTGCGTATCTTGGAAACTCTCGGAATACATTCCCATCCAGCACGTCTGGTCAACTGAATGCTGGAGCCATTGATCTGCTCGCATTCACGCTCACCGACAGAGAGATCGCCACCTCACTGACCGGGCAGATTACAATTGGTGTCGAGATCATCGGTAATGATGGGTTTAATCCTTCCGTTGCCACGATCGAGGGTGCAACGGCTGGCACAACAGTTCTAACCGCTGGCCACAGTTTCGGGGTATTCACGATCGACTCTGGTGGCACTTTTGTCATCACCGTCGCAGGCACCACTCCGAATGCCTCTGGATCCTACACGGCGAATCTAACCCTCCTTGGAGATTTTGATGAAGATGGCGACGTCGATCTCAGTGATCGCAACCTTCTCAACCAGGCAAATGCTGTTGACGATCCAATCGGAGATCTCAACCGTGATGGTTCCGTCAACAACGTCGACGTATTCATCGTGGATGCCTCCTTCGGTTTTGTGGGTAATCGGGCTCCGGTCGCAATGGATTCCTCCAGCGAAGCCTTCGAAGGCGTCGCGATCAACCTGCCACTATCAACCTTTGCCCAAGACCCCGATGGCGATCTCCTCAGAGTTGCCATCGCCAGCGTCACAGGTGGCAGAGCCTCTATCAATGGTACCAATGGCGTCCTCAGCTACCTGCCGAATATTGGATTTAACGGCATTGCGCAGGTCGATCTGCTTATTAGTGATGGCGTCAATAGGGTCGAACGCAGGATCGCAACCATTAATGTAGACGAATTCATCATCGACGGGCTGCGGTTTTCCCCATTCAGAGTGACCATGGATGTCGGGTCGATCGTGCTCGTAAATGCGGAGACCAATAGGAATGGCCAATCCATTCCCGTGCCATCGAAGTTCTTGACGTACGAAAGCAATGACAACGGAGTAGCTAGTGTGTCTCCCAGCGGATATCTTGGCGGATTGTCTGATGGTGTTGCCATTATCACTGGCACCGCTGGCAATCAAACTGCGGTGATGACTACATTCGTGGGTACATCGGACGACCTTGAGCTGCTACTGGTTGGCGTGAACGGCATTCACGCGATCCCTGATGTGGTAGCTCTGATACCTGGCGAAACCAGGAGTGTTCAGGTTACCTCGCTTGGAGTTGAAATCGAACAAGACCAGATTGTACTCGTCTCCGGTGACACTTCTGTGGCTGACATCACTGCAGACGGTCTCGTTCGCGCCGTAGCACCTGGTCACGTAAGTATATCTGTCATTAGCGGTGCTGCGCTCTCGACCGTTGAGGTTATGGTTGTTGAGGCGATGGAGAATGGGGCTATGATCGGCACCACCGGAGGTGCAGTAAAAGATGAGTCCGGAGCGTTTGTATCCATTAGCCCGGATTCGCTTCCCGATGCACGGCCAGTCTTTATTTCCCCGATCGAAACTGCCCAGTTCAGCCAAACGCTTCCTCCGAATATTGTCGGTGGCTTCCAAATTGATTTCGGCTCTGACGAACTTGACTATCCAGCGCAGGTGGGTATCCCAGTGAACGGGTTGGCCGCCGGAGACGAAGTGATTTTCATGCGTGCAGACACCTACGTCGACAAAGATGGCGTCGTACGGACTACATGGGTACAAGACGAAATAGGTCTGGTAGGAACTGACGGGATCGCTCGATCGCAGTCCTGGCCCTATGCAGGTTTTTTCCAGACGGGACAATTCGCAGTGGTTAAATATGACGTGACTACCTACAAACGTGTACGAGGCGCGGTATCATTCCTTGGACCCTTTGATCTCGAAACCACCGAATCTGTCGAGATCATTGCACAAGGGGATGCCGGGGAAAGCTACTCCGTTCAGATACCTCCAAGTCAGTTTTCGAGAGCGCTCAGCCGCCTTGAAGGCGGCCTGGAGCTGGCTGGCATTCTCGACACTGAGATTAACATTCCAATTACAGAAGTAACGACGGCATTCGTCGTCCACCGGTTCACGAATCTTCCTCCCGTCATCACTGAGCTTACTATCGATCCCGATGCGGCTGAGTTTGAAATCGTAGTGAACAACTTGCCTACGGTTCCTTTGGAGAGCAATCGCGATGATCCTTTCGTGACTTCGGCGGAGATCGTCTTCGTTGACGATGGAGGGAAGGCGCGCCCTGTTCTCGAGCTTCGTGGATCGCGATTTTTTGTGCCCTCTCCACCAGGGGCAACTGAGCTAACTCTGGACGATGTCCGCGTTCGATTTGACAGCCCAGAATTGGAGAATCCCCTGATCATAAAGGATATCGATCAACTGAGTATGTCGTCCGGTCAGACCTCCCTGTATCAGGTGACTCCAACACTCATTCGAGTTCCGTTCCCGCGGGCAATTACACTTGGGTTGACTTCTATTACCGTAGAGGCCCCTTCCCTAAAAGGAAGGCCTAAAGAGGTCGCGGAAGCTATTCAGCGGGAGTTCACACTGAGATTTCTAGACTCGAACTCAATTCGATTGCCTAGCACAGCAGACTATTCGTTTGCTGCGCTCACTAGGACAAGCAGCGTAGGTGTTGTACGGGCAGGCGGAGGTGAGTCGAACTTGGTCGCTACGGTTCCAATCGAAAGCATCCATGATTCCAGGCCTCGTTCTGTCGCAGTAACAAGTGACAACACTCGGGTTTATGTGGCACTTGAAGGAGTCGGTGCCGTCGCCGTCGTGGATGCTATTGCTCTACAAGAGATTGACACCAAGCCCGTGAGCATTTTTCAAGAAGTGAACGGAATTGACCTTCCAGTCTCAAGTAGACCATTTGGAATCACGATTGATCCACAAGATCGCTACGCATACGTCACCGACGGAGTCTCTGGCAACGTCTACGTGATCGACATTTCTCCGGGATCGGACACGTATCATGAGCTTGTGAGAACCATCGCACTCTCACCAGCACCGTACGGATTGAGAGATTCAGCTATCAACGCGGACGGAACGAAGCTCTTCATTGCGGCTCCTGGTGAAACGATTCGTGGAGGCTACCGTGGAGCGGGACACGTCTTAGTCATCGATGTAAACGTCGCTGACAGAGAAAATGGTAATCTCTGGAGCCAAGTGGCGGCGATCACTGGGGTAAATACCAAGGAACCATACGGAGTTACGGCAACGGATGATCCGCAGCGCATCATCTTCACCGACCGGGCCAATGATGGAGCCGGCTACAACGTCATCATCGATCGAGGGAATGGACAATGGGAGGTGAGATCCGCCAAAATGATTCTCGCTGAAACCACGAGAATCACCCGGCGGGTCTCCACGATAGGGCAAGATCTGGCGAGTATTCTTTCGCCGCCAGATGTTCACAATACGCAGGCAGCTGCTCTAATTCCCGGCAACGATGCTTTTGGCTTTGTGACTGGCTACAACAGTCGCTTTCAAGACGAACCCGGTGGACGCGCAGGAGGAAATGTCGGAGTAATTCTTGATCCGCTTGGTTTGACGCCAACCGGGCCGGTTCTGATCGCGGCCACGGCCAATATCCCAGGAAGTTTCCCTGACAATCTCGTGGTTTCCCCTGACGGCAGGCTGTTACTCGTGGGCTTGCAAGGGTCGATGACTCAGGGACTCGATGTCTTCGATATCAATGGAATCCTCGCAACAATCGAAGCTGAAATGGATGGAGGGTTCCTTCCGTGGATGGAGTCCCTCGCTCTCGGCTACTACTCACCGGGAGATCCAGCGCTACTGCCCCATCTAGGGAACTTGCGCACGAAATCTCTGGAAGAAATCGCTCCCCAAGGCGTCACAGTTCACGTAACAGGCATCGGAACGGGAGATATGACACGAGGCCTCGCCTCAACTGTCGATTTTCTCGAACTGATTTCGCCAGTCAATGGTTCATCCGATTCTCTCCTCCCAACGTTGCACTGGCGTTCGTTGAGTCCCAGCGTGACGACGAGCAAACTCTATCTCAGCATCTACCCTGGAGGTGAGGGTTTGTTCCCTGGAGATATCGTCTCCTCGTCAGGTGAAGATCTTCATCCATACCGGATACTCAATGGCGTCACAGTGACTTCGTCGGGAGACGGCGAATTCACATTTACCCTGCCTCCACGCCTGACCCTAACGGCAGGACAAACCTATTACTGGGGAGTTGAAGCTACAGGGGAAGGAGGCAAATTTGCACGAGAATGGGCAACGTTTACGACCACGCCGGTCACCGAAGAGGATCAGGATTCTTTTAGTAGTGTCACATTGTTGACCCACGGATTTGATCCCAGAATGTATTTCGGCAATCCAAGCCTATCAAAAGTGCCCGAAGCGTTCGTCGATATGGGGGAACTGATCTCCGCTGCCGGCGGAAACGGTGTCGTGATGCTCTACAATCGCACCACCGGTAAATGGGTGTCACTGGACGGGCAGGAGCCTATTCCTGGTCGTCCACTTGTCCTTGTTTCCGATTGGGTTAAGGAGTCAAATACGAGCGACTCTGGATTCTCTGAAGCTGCGGCTGATACTCTTTTCGCCGCTATCGTTGGCCTAGACAAGGAGCTTAGCGGGAAAGTCCTCAATTCGCCTCTCCATTTCATAGGGCATAGTCGAGGTACCGTGGTGACGAGTGAAATCGTCCAGAGATTCGGTTGGTATTTTCCCGAGATCAACAACATCCACATGACAACACTCGATGTTCATGACTTCGTGCAAGACTCTCTCGACGTCGACCTAAGTGTGGTTGTTTCAGCGATCAATGAGCTTGGACAAAAATTCTCAACCGCTGCATCACAATTGCTTCCGCCACTACTCAAGAGCATCAGTGCGCTGGGTGATAGCATTCGCGATACTGGTGCTAAGATCGTTAAAGGAGTCGTCGCTAAGTTCCTGAGTATTTTTGGCCTCGATACTCTACATTTTGCCGACTTCCGAGATTCCACTGTCCAGGTATGGGACAATGTTGCCTTCGCGGACAATTACTATCAGGAACTTGGCGATCCAAAATCGAAGACATTTACTCCAAATGGTGCATCCTTGCCTCAAGCGGACATTAACGTCAAACTGGACGGCAGGGCCGGATTCACGCAAGACGATTTCAAGGGAACCTATCTTGACTTCCTGGACAAAGCAGGCATCGGAGGGGCAGCCGGCCCGCACAGTCGAGTGTGGAAGTGGTACGCCGGAACAATAGCTTTAGGTCTTGAGGAATTTGCCGACGACCGCATTTGGCGTCGACTTAAGGACGCCGAATTCGAACTGGGACTTGCAGATCTCAGCTATCACCCGGTCGATTACAACAACGTGCAGTGGTACAATGCAATGGAGAGTGCTGTAACTCTTGGAATGGAAGACCCCATCGTCTCGGCAGGAATCGGAGCAGGATGGGCATTTAGCGAACTCGGTGGGATCGACGTGAAGCTACGTCCAAAGTCCAATCTACGGGCTCCAATCGACTACAACAACACCAACTACGACGATTACCTTTGGCCAAAATCACTTGCCGCAGTCCCCGAGATCTACAATGGAGACTTCCAGCACGGTACCCTCTGGCACCAACGTTCTGGATTTGAAGAGCGCGAGGATGGCATCCTTTCATTCTTCAACAAACAAACCCGCGTCCCGCTTAATTGGGCGATTCCCGGTTGGTATTTCCACAACGGAAACTCCTCCAAAGTTGGAGAAAGCGCTGCCCAGTTCATTGTTCAGGTAAGTGACGGCCTCGACGAGCCGTTGAATTACGCTCTCGGCTTTTCCAGCGATCAAAAATCACTGATTCACAACCGATTCTATTTGCCGAAAGGTGTCGATAAGTTGGAATTCGACCTAAGAGTGGATAATCCAGGCTGGTTCAGCTCCAGCATCACCCTGTCTTTAGAATCAGCGATCGGAGGCCCCACCAGCTTCTCTCAAACCTTTAATCTCAGTGGCCGATCGCTTGGTGAGTTCTTCGAGGTTGAAACGAACGATATCATGAGCGCTGGTGACGACATCGTGGTTCTCAAGATTGCCTTCAGTGAGAGCTCCGTGCCGTTTGTTGGTGAACTGCTCGATTCACCACCTAGTCTTTATATTGATAATATCGAATTTGCATTCCCTGATTTAGAATTCTTAGACGACAATGGAAATACTTCTGACGGATTGATTTTCGTCTCGGCTCCCGAGTCGGGTTCGATCAACTTGGATCCAGATCATGTTAATACGATCGTCGACGATTTCGGAATAGATCAATTCCTGCCACAAGACAGATTAGATCTCTCGTTAGCAGCGACGGGCGATGACGATGGCAAACTCGTCAAAGGCAAAGCCACCCTAACAATCCAAAACCCATCCACTAAAGATTTGGTGCTATCATCACTGACTGGAGTGCAGCAGCATATTATCAGAGGATCATCTTCGCTTCCCGGGAAAAACCTGCAAAACGGCCCATTACAGTTAATAGCGTCGCCCATGACGATACCAGCTAATGGAAGCGGCAAAAATCTAAACATAGAACTGGACCTAAGTGTCCCGATTGAGATGTTCACTAATTGGCCCGGAGATCACTCTGGAAAGTTGATTCAATCAACCTTGTTTGCGGGCCTGAAGGATCCCAAATCTGGACAACTTGAGGCGGTTAAAGCCTATGAAATATATTTCCTTCTCGATGGTTCCGACGATGACGTAGATGATCTAACATTAAAAACACCCAAGACCCTAATAGGGGCGACCTCGTCGATTTCAATTGCATTACCCGAATTTGTAAATGCTGAATTGCAGACTTCGACAACGGCATTTACGGAGTCTGGAATTAGCCAGATAAATGGCGAACGCATATTCACTGTGGTGTTCGAAGGTGAGAGTTCGGCATTAGGTGAGCAACGCGCTCTTACTTCCAACGCAACGGTTAGATTAACTGATGTCGGGGGAAAAGAAATAGGGATCATTACAGTTCAAGGTAGAAGCGTGGATAAACAAATTCTGAGCTTGAACAAAGCTGGCCTTAGACAAGTGATAGGCGACAAATATGACGAGATCCTTCAAAAAATTTCTTCTGGAGAAACGCTTTCTAAGGGTGAAGAGCTCTTTATTGGAGATTTTCGATTGGTCTTCGAAAATGGCGACGCGGTTTTCGACGAGCATGCTTTTGTAACTACATTCGATCAACTTAGGGAGGTTGTTGAGGAAGCGTATGCCCCATTTATAGAAAAAGGCTTGAGAGTGGTTGATGATTCGATCGCCACAAACGAATTGTTCGTCAAGTATGAGAAAGCCAATCCTAACCCCACATCGACTAGTGGAGGCCTAGCCCATGTAGACTTCGCCTACCACCTATGGTCTGACCTTGTAGAGGAAGATTTCTCTTACAGTTTTCCCTCTGGATACATACCACAACACACTAAAGAAGGGTTCATCCATTTTTCCGATCGTTCAATTAGCTCCCAGACCTACATTATTGGGAGCATGATGAACCTCTTCCGAGGGCTTCCACCTTTCGGTAACGGCACCGAAAGGTTGAACACAGTCTACCTAGAACAGAAATTGAATCAGGCTGGAACACGATTTGTAGGAGACCCTTTGCAGCGAGGCATTTTTGCCGAATTTTTCGGAGAAATGCTCGGCTTCACCGCAGCACATGAGTCTGGACACAATTTTGGATTGTTGGATACTTACAGGGGAACTGTAGATACCGACCGCCTAACAAGCAGTGAAAGACAATTAACTGAGCTCGTGCAGTTGATGGGCAATTATAATACAGCAACTGGCGTTAATCGGGGTTATCTAGGATTCAATGGCTCACAGACTACGTTACTTGAACTCGCATTTGCTCAACCCTTTCAGAATCAAACAGCGAATAGCATTCTTGATTTAGTTGAATTTATTAGTTCCGGAATTAGCCTTCAAGAGAAGCGGAGAGGAGCAGCGGGGGCAGCAACAGCAGAAGTGGATACTGCCAGCCGATCGGAGACCACGGCAGCGTTCGATTCGAATAAAGCAACAGAGCTGTTGAACGCTGATGCGCTTACCCAAGGAAATATTCGTTCCGAGTTTCTGCCCGCTGAAGTTTCCACTGGCAAGGGCTTCGATGGTTTGATTGGACCAATCTTGGCAGGGGTCGATCAAACTATTCCAGTCATCGTCTCTGGGGGAGGCGCAGCTACTGAGCGTCTCACATTCTTTGGCAACCCCGAATCAAGATTTGGAAGCACAAGAACTGCCGACGCCACAATAAATGGCAAAGATTTAACCGATTCGACTGACCGAGTTTTCGGTGTCTTAGGTTGGGATGACTCTGGGTTCCTAGTGCTTCGAGGTTCGGCTCCAGTGATCGTTCAGAGTTCGCTAGATATTGAGCTAGAAGTATCGATCCCAAATGTAGAAGGAGGAAAGTATCAGAACGTTGATCGTGCGCGGTTCATCAGCGGTGGAGGTGCAGGCGCTCTGACCTTCTTGCTTGATGTGGTAGACATGCCTCATCCGGATCTCTATTTCGATGACTTCGAGCTCTATTTGGGAGCGAACGTAGCACCGATTGCCCTTTCCACCATGACTCGCACATCGAGTGACGAAGTTGGGGCCGAGTTCAGTTTCACGTTCAACCCGGAATCGTTGAAAGAAATCACTGACGTCTATCTACGGGTCACAGGCAGCACCGAGGCCTATAGTGATAAAGAGACTATCAACGTCATTGAAGTTCCAGGGTGGCTTAATGACACCGCCAGCGGCAGTGTCCAGTATAGTGCGAGCTCTGCTTCTTACACCATCAATGGAACGGTGCCCGGCCAGCTTCAGTACGATGTCCCGGAAGGGGATTTACCAGCGTTGGACTACCTGCAATTTCTTTTCCCTGATCAAAACTTTGACACGAAGATCGAGGTTGGAGCCAGGGTCAAAGTGACTGCACCGATCTCCCTTCTGCGTGCCCCGGTAGTAGAGGCGACCAACGTAACTGCTGAAGTGAAGGTACTGGGCATCGGATTGATCGAGCGCTCCGTAACTCCATTGAATCTAAACCAGGGGAAAACGCAGATCTCAGGTAGGCTTGATCCACTTACCCTTGCTCCCGCAGGGTTCGCCATCGTGCATGGCCCGGTTAGCCTGCTGGATCATAAGATTGAGCTGCTCAAGCTAGACTTAGGTGTCGACGGGCCCTCTTTGCCTCTTGTGGTGGGCGGAAGCCCAGTTCCCGTTGGAGAAGCTGGGTTCGGGGTAGAGCTTGATCTTGAGATGAGCCTCGAAAAGGCAGACCTCACTTTTGGTTTTGGCCTTAATTTTACCGGAGGATCGGTCGTGGTCGTCCAGGACGACACGTTCATCCGCGTGGAGTCCCAACTCAAGGCAAATGCGACGGGGATTGCTACCGCCAAGGCAAGTGCATTCGGCGCGGTGGAGGGTGAGGTTGAGATCGGAGCCAAGATCGGCCTGCAACTCGATATTCTTTTTGAACCTCACTATGGTGTTCCTAACGCGAATCCTAATAAAGGCTACGGATTCAGTATTGATGAGAAGAGCAATGCCCGCATTAGTGCTGCCTACGGTCTATGGGTGATCGGCAGAGCAGATTTGCTGTTCTTTGGGGAAGTGGAAACTCCGGCTGTCACCTATGGTCCTAAGTATTTTGAGCTTTCCACATCGACTGCTCCACTAATTGGACCAAGGATTCAGGCGCTTGAGGAGGGAGATGAGGAGGGCACTGTCCTGCTCTATCCGGATCGCCCACTAGACCTTGAGATACCAACGCCTGAGCAGCTGGTCGGAGAACTGCCCCCCCCAGTAGATGATGTGGCAAAAGTGTTTGCAGGAGAATCTACCGACAATCAAAAAGCGCAAGAAGCGGCTGATGCATTCCATCGCGAGATGGATCAAATTGGAAACCTGATTGGTCGCGACGAATCAGAGATTGACGCGCTGTTGAGATCACGAGGCTACACTATTGATCAGGCTCCTATTGACGGAGATTTCGGCCCTACCCGCGTGTTTACAATACCGCTTCTAAACGAGAATGATGAACCCACGGGCTATACCCTTGGAATCCGGGTGGATCCGAATCCTGTTGGCTATGCCAAACGCCCTGAGCCCTTGGATCGCGCCGATGAGCGCACGAATTGGCATGGCCATATTGAGATCATTCCAACGAGTGCTCTCGACGCTAACAACAATTATCACTACACCGCACCTGTCGCTTACTTTAACGGTTCGGCCGAGTACATTACGAAAGACCAATTTGACTCAATCGATGACTATGCCAAGGAACAACATATCATTCTGACGGGGCCTCCACCTCCACACGTTCCCACCCTCCCCGCACATGATTCAGAAGACACCGCAGGCGAACCAACCGAGACACAAGGAGCGGTTGATGATGATTTTGCTTCTTCAATAGACGATTTCGTCACTGTAGCCGAATCCGCGTGGCGAGCCAAGGCGCACGAGCTGCCGGAGTTGTCGATCAGCTTCGGTGTCGCCAATCTTCCGGAAAACCAGTTGGCCTTCGCTCAGGTTTTTTCTTACGACTCGACAACCAATGTCGTCACAGGCCGCCTTGTGGTCGATGATGACGGGGCAGGCTCAGGATGGTTCATCGATCTCTCCCCTCGGGAGAACGGGGAATTCCAATCGACGTTGGATCCTCACTCATTGTCAGCCAAATCAGAGGCTGCCGGTCGCTACGACTTACTCACCGTCATCAATCATGAGGTCGGGCATCTGTTAGGGTTCTCAAGCGTCTTCCCGGGCTTTTCAAATCGAGTAAGGACTGGCGCGAATGGATTGATTTTCGTTGGAGATGACTACGAGGCAGCTCTTGACTCTGCGGGACATCACCTCAATCGAAACATCTACGGCAACGATTTGATGAGCACCAATATCCCGATCGGGATGAGGCGTCTTCCCTCTGATCTTGCGGCGTCAATTCTGAGGGATTCACATCGACCGGTGACGGGAAGTGACTCGACAGAAGCGGACATTGACGCGGGCGGTTCTGTCAGCGCGGATTTGGCTCCACTTGACTTGCCAAAATTTGTCGTCCTCGCGGAACAGCTTGAGGAATCACTGACCTCTGCCCCACCCACGGGTGTTCGCAATGGAACCTTCTCCGAAGGCCAGCCAGGGAGTGAGGCGTTTAAGTGGAAGCAGATCGGAGCGGTGGCCTACGCAAATGGCGTCGCCACGTTGAGCGAGGGCAGTCTCCTGTTCACCGACCTGTCGCAGACATTCGTCCTGCCGGAAGGTTCTAAGGAATTGAGATTTACTGTCAGCGGCCTGAACCTGAACTCGAATGCTGGCGGTATGCTGCCGCCGGATGCTTTCGAAGTAGCATTGCTCGATGCTCTGGATCTTACCCCCGTCGGAGGGTCATTGCAGGGGCTCGACTTTACCGATGCGTTGCTCAACATCCAGCCGGACGGGACAGTGCGCAAATCATCCCGGGTGACGATCACCGGCCCAACCGATGGCAGCGGGCCATTCACTGTGAAGATAAATGTTGCAGGGCTGGCAGTGAATCGCGCCGTGACGCTCTATTTTGACTTAATTCGCTTCGGCGATTCCGGAAGCGCGGTTTCGGTTTCCAATGTCAATCTGTCCATTGGAGTCACCGAAGCTGCGCCAAATGCCGAACCGCCAGTTGTCAATGGTGGAGCCGACCAGCGCTCGATGGTGCGGGCGATTTCGGTGCAGTTCGATCAGGACGTCTCGGGTAGCATCGGTGCCGACGATTTGATGCTGGAGAACCTGACGACTGGCGAGGAGATCGAGATCGGTGTTACTTTTGAGTTCAATCCAGTCACTCTGACGGCAACATGGTCATTCGATGGATTGACCGGGCGAAGCCTACCCGACGGGAACTATCGGGCGACGCTGTTTGGCGACGGTATCTCGAATGCCACAGGAACTCTGCTCGATGGCGACGGCGATGGAAATCCCGGCGGGGACTTGCACTTTGATTTCCACCGCTACTTCGGCGATTCCGATGGCGACCGCGACGTAGATTTCGCCGACACCTTTGCCTATCAGAAAACTCACTTCAAGATTGCCAGCGATCCAACCTATGACGACACCTTCGATTGGGATAACGATGGTGACATAGATGCGCTCGATCTTTTCCAGTTCCGGAAGCGATACCTCACCAAACTGGAGCCCGAACCGAGTCCGGCAAGGCTTGTCACCGGAGATCCTGTCACAATCGAGGAGCCCGCGACCGCTGAGGCAAATCAGCAAGGGGAAAGCGAACCATCAGCGGGCCGCGGCTTCACAAGAGTAGCGATGCCAGCAAGAACCGATGGAAGCGGAGAATCGCTCACCTCAACAAACCGGGAAGCAACGACCTCCCCAGCACGGGCGTCCGAGATCACCTGGCGAGATCCATGGCAATCTCCGTTCGATCGAGGCTATGGGTTCGGCTTCAACGAAACGGGAACTGGCGCCGACGATGACGAGGAAGCCACATCGGAAAATCAGGAAATGGAGGCATCACAGTTGCTCCTTGCCGACACTGCTGTGCTTGAATCCAGCTGAGCTATTTCATCAATTTACGTAAAAAGGGACTTTACGTTCCATCAATAAGTGCTTTAGATGTATTAAATATCAGCTTTTCTAAATATGTTTTGCCAAAGACTCTCACCGCGATTTCTCCTCACTGGATTGGCGGCTTTGGCGCTTAGCTCCGCCAGCGAGGCTGCAACGATTCTTTTCGATCGGGAGTCTTATGTGACCACTCCTGGCACCGCGCTGCAGGTAGTCATGTCCATTCATTATGCGGCGGACGAACCGATGGATCTATTCAGCTATGGTGTAAAGCTGTTCGGAACCTCAAACGCTGACCACATCGTGTTTGACAGTGTTCGACCAGTAGCTTCGCTCGATTTCAATGGTGTCGCTGGCGATGGTGCACTGGTAGCGATCATGTCAGGAGAAGCCGGAGTAAAGGGAACTGTAAGCCTGGCCAACGATCCTGTGCAATCTTATCAGGGCGCGGAGCTGGCTACTTTCACCCTGACCATTGGAGCTTCGGGGAACTACGAACTCTCCTCCGGTTTTTTCAATACCCTCGGCCCAACGGAAACGATCTTCGTTTCGGGAGACGGGATGAACCTTGATCCGCTCCTAACCTTTTCAAAAACCACCATTAGCGTCGTGCCAGAGCCGTCGACCGCATTCTTATTTAGCATCGGAGTCATGGTGTACTTGGCCACGCGAAGGAGGTCAGCAGATCAGGCAGGCAGTCGGAGTGTCCATTTCCCCGGTTGATCCTCAAGATTTCTTGTTGCCTGAATTGATGCTGGCAAACTCAGGGATCACGTCCTGAATAATGCCCAGACAAGATCGAAGTCTCGGGTGTGCGCGCCAAAGGCACCCAGATGACATCAAACGATGAGTAGCCGCAGGATTCCGAAAAAGCAGAATTGCTAGAGCAGGAATCCATGCCGTACGGGCTGATCCAACCGTGGCCTTGAGTGCCACAATTGAGCAAATCTCATTGATACAACCTTAAAGCTTGCGCACTTCCAGCCACGTCTCCCTTCTAGTGTCAGTGTTAGGATCGATTGCTACCAGAGAATGTTTCCCTTCGGCGAGGATGGCATGTTGCTGACCAAACGGGGTTCGATCCACAGTCAACGTTGGACTTTCCCACTCCAAGGCTCCTTCGCCTCCGGTAGCCTGGAGCGGAAAACGGGTGCCTTGGTTGGGCAGGTCGGGATCGATATAAACAACCATACCGGGCAGCGGCGATACAATCTGAATGGCATGCCGGGCTTCCACTTCAGCCAGATTCGCGATGGCAGCCGTCTCCCCCAGCCAGTTCTCGGGACTGCGCAGCCAATGCGCATATCGTGCGGATAAGAGCACCCTGCCTCGGGCATCGTAGCGGGACGCGTCCGACTTTGGCACATTCCAGCCACGGAAACGCTCCCGCACCAACTGCCTGGGTAGAGCGGTTCCGGGGCTCGGCGGCAGCCCCGTCACAGGATCTACTGCACATTCGACTATGGTCGCCGGCTGCACATACCATGTCAGTGGCGCAGTCTCATTCAGATGCTCCATGATGTCGCGAAAAATGGGCCCCGCTCCGCTGATCCCTGAAACATTCTCCATAGGGTCACCATTGAAGTTCCCTGCCCAGACGCCCACCGTCACTTCGGGAGTGAATCCGATCGTCCAATTGTCGCGGTAGTCGCTGCTGGTTCCGGTCTTGCAAGCGACAGGGAACGGAAGATTCAACAGCGAATCTGGCCCAAATGCCGTTGCCCGAGCTGAAGAGTCGCTAAGAATATCCGCAATGAGGTAACAGGCATCTTCTTCGAAGATACGCCTGCTGGCAGGAACTCCCATGTCAGTGCGCATGCGCCATGGTAGGAACTCACCCAGCCGGGCAAGGCAAGCATAGGCATTGGTCAGCTCCAGTAGGCGCACTTCCGCATTTCCGATCGTAAGGCCCATGCCGTAGTGCTCTGCGGATTCGGTCAAGGTGGTTACGCCACAGGCAGCAAGAGCGTTCATGAGCACGCGCGCACCGCCGATGCGGTCGAGCACCCGGACGGCACTAATGTTGAGACTATTCCCCAGAGCGCGACGATACGACACTGGGCCGTGATTGCGGTGGTCGTAGTTCACTGGCGAATAGACACCGGTGGACGTCATGAACTCAATCGGAATGTCATCCACTATTGTCGCTGGGGTGTCACCGCGCTCGAGAGCGACAAGATAAGTGAAAGGCTTTAGCGTGGAACCTGGGGACCGCCCTGCCATGGTTCCATTGTTCTGTCCACTGCGCGCATTGTAGTTTGCGGATCCTACCATCGCACGCACATCACCACTGGCATTGTCGATCACCACGACCGCCGCATTGGTGACATTGTGAGTGCGAAGACGCTGGAGATTCCTGGCAATCGAATGTTCGCAGAACTTTTGCAGGTCAAGATCCAGTGTGGTATTGATGACAGCCGCTTCATCACGTGGTCCCGCGATGATCTGATCGACAAAATGCGGTGCTTCAAAGGCGCCAAAGTTCTTCACCAGCCGCAACGTTTCCGCCGCAGCCGTAGCGGCGGATTCTCTGTCAATCATCGCCTCAACGACCATGCGATCAAGAATCCACTCCTGGCGCTTCTTGCTAAGCTCGAGAGCTCTGTAAGGGTTGAGCCGGGATGGTGCCTGCGGAAGCCCCGCAAGCAGGGCGCACTCTGCGAGGCTACAGTCAGCCAGGGGTTTACCAAAGTATCCTTGGGCAGCTTCCGCAGCGCCGATTCGAAGATTTCCGTAGTCGAGCCGCTGCAGGTAAGCGGAAAGTATCTCCTGCTTTGACCGGAACATCTCTAACTTGCGGGCGGCCAGGAATTCTTTGAGCTTCACTCTGAGCCCGCGTTTACGACTGGGGCTGGAAATTTTCACCAACTGCTGGGTAATGGTAGAAGCACCGGACACCGGGTGACCTGCCTCCACTCCGTCGCGGACAGCGCGTACGATCGCAATCAAATCCACTCCACCGTGAGACCAGAACCGCTGATCCTCCGCTGCCAGTGTTGCATCGATCAATGATGTCGGCACCTCGCTTAAGCGGAAGCTTTGCCCTGAACGAAAGCCGTCAGCATTCAAGGTTTTACGCAACGGCCTGCCTTCCCGGTCCACAATCTCTGTTCCGGGAACTGGTGGCTGCGCTAGACTCACTGGCAATGACACCGCCAGCGGCACCAGATACCAGAGAATGCACCAGGCGCCAATTCCGCTGAGGCAGAGCCCAAGCGCCCAGCGCCGGAACTTTGAATGCAGGAATCGCTTCATCCTCATTATCCCGAGGTTCAGTTTCCGGCGGTAGCAGACTTCAGAATGATCGAATCGCTCAGCCCAAGTTTCCCCGGATCATACATCGCCTCGATCTTCGCCGGTGGCGCAGTAACAGTGCCGTCGGCGATCACTCTGGCCAGATACTCTATGGCGAATTTTCCGCCCCCGTAAATATAATCGCGGAAGTACAAAGTTCGCTCCGTTCTCAACTCCTGGTGATCACTGTACCAGCGAAACGCTCCACGCGGCACATTGGCAGCGGCCGTCCGCGATTGGAAACTTGGGTTGATGGCTTCGAGAATCGCAGGCAATGCGTCATCCACGACCACAAACTCAGACTGAGCGGTGACACTCCCCTCAAGTTTCACCAGGACGAGGTCGCCAATCTCAAGATTCGTCGGCGGCGAACGCGTCCCATCCGGGGCCAGCTCTTCGTAGGTGCGAGTGATCGAGTAGTCACCATTGATCCTTGCCTGCTGAGGCGCAATCAGCGGTCGAGCAGTGACATCCACTGTGGTGAAAAGTGGCACACCGTCCGGCAGCTGCAGCTTCAACTTATCGAGCGAATTGCCGTCCTTAAAGGAAAACGCTGCAGTGGCACTCAACTTATCACCGTTGTTAAGACGCAGCTCCTTCGAGTTACCCAGAAAGCTCGCAGTTATCGACAAATCGCCATGTGCCTTACTCACGATCCGGGTGTAATCACCCAGAGCCAACAGACTCCAGCCATTAAGGTAAGTATTGTGCCAGTCGCCACGCAGCGACCGCCCGCCAATCAATCGCTGAAAGGCGGCCGTCAGCTTCTTCGGGGGTGCGGACATCCGACACCAGGCTATCAAAGATGTTGCGGCCGCTGGGTCGAAGTATCGATCGCGCATGTCTGATTCGGGCGCTGCCATTTCCAGCAGTTCCTTCGCCTGGGACACCGCATTTGGAGCGCTGGCCTCGAGTATTGCCAACGCTAAAAATGCGCGGCCCGAAGACCTGATATCTTTCGCCCTGCTTTTCAGAACCGAATGGTAGGCTGGCTCAGCTTTTCCAAATAACGCGAGCGTGTACGCTGCGAGGCAGCGGTCATTCAACTGACGCCCATCCGTCTCCTTACCCGAATCACGCAGTTGCGCAGAAAGGTAACTGCAAAGCTGATCGATACGATCTTGAGGCAGAGAGATGCCGTCCCTTTTCGCCAATGCCAGCACCATGCCAGCATAGCTGCTACCCCAGAGCATCGGTTCATCCGAACCCGGCCAGTAACCCAATCCGCCGCTGCGGGTTTGCATCGACAGCAGACGCCGACATCCAAACTCGATCGCGTCCGCAATCTGTGCATCTGTCTTGTTGAGTTCAGGTAGCGCGCTGCGAAGATCTTTCAGAGTGAGCCACGGCAAGGTGGCTGAGGTCGTCTGCTCAATGCAGCCATAAGGATAGTGCAGCACTTGCTCGATTGCGCCTCGAGCATTGATCAGCGGTGATGTTGAAACCGTGAGTTCGATCTGCCCGTCGCCCTCAAGCAATTCTGGATTCACGCCAGCCAGCATATTATCCGCAACGGCCGCATCGGTGACGACCTGGTAGTGTGACTCGTGAAGCTCCGGCACTGGCCAGGTGACCGGAAAGCTCGACTCCACACTATCGACCAGATCCGCCCATTCGGGTTTCGACTCTGCAGCAGGCGTTACGGACCAGTCCCATTTTGCTTCGCCAACCGCAATCATCGCTACGGGAAAGCTCACTGCGGCGGACTGCCCCGGAGCCAATGCCATCGTTTTCGTCCGGGCTGGCTCTAGCTCAGCACCCACGTGCTCCGCTGTTTCATCAAGTTTGAGCGTGACCCTGAAGTCACCTCCATGGGCGCTGGTGTTATGGACAATCGCCTTTGCAACAATCTGGTCGCCAACATTCGCGAACCTGGGCAGCCCGGGCTCCAGCATGATCGGCTTGTTCACGGTGAAGCGGGCTTCGCCTCCACCAAAACGGGTCGCACCTTCCGCCGCGACGGCGAACAGGTGATATTCGGTGAGATTGTCCGGGGCATCGAACGTCGCGGTTGTCCGGCCCTCGGAATCGGTGAGCAAATCCCCACTCCAGAACGCACATGCTTTGAAGTTCTTTCGCAACTGCCCTTTTGGAAGCGCCATCAATCCGCCCCCCCCGATGATGACCCCCTTGTTGCCAAAGTCCCGATGGTCGGGATTCTCCTCCAGCAAGGTTGCCAGCGATGAGCCGGCCTGCACCGCGAGTCGCTGCGGCTGGTGAAAATGATCAAACGGATTCGGCAGCTGATAGGCCATCAAGTCAAGCACTCCCTGGTCGACTGCGTACAGCGTCACTTCCGCGTTCGCCACCGGCTTGCCATCCGTATCGGTGACGTTGGCGCTCGCGGAAACACGCGTGCCCGGCCGGTAGCTTTCAGCATCACTGGCAACTCTAACATTGAGCCCATCCATGGTATTCTTGACCTTCAGCTCGCAGTAGCCGAGGCGGTACTCGGGCCGTGGAAATTTCTTCGGACTGTCAGCGCCCCCACGCACCAGAAGGACAGACACAAAGACATTCGGTGTGTCGTCGGCACTTACCTTGACCGGGATCGCCTGTGCATCCCCGGTGATCTCGGTGATGAACTGCTGGCGGACGGTGTCGCGTTCCACAGTGACGAGCGCGGAACCATGCACAGCTGATTTCACCACGATCATGGCCTCGTCTCCAGGCTGGTATTCCTTTTTGTCCGCAGTGAGTTCCAATCGCACACCCTCCTGCTGGTGCCAGTACACATCCCCTTCCCCATACACCGTGAGCGTGGTGGCAGAAACGACTGAACGTCCGCTCGCATCGGCACAACTGGCTGTCACCACGTAAGTTCCAGGAGCATCTGGAGCAAGGGAAACGGAATTCTCGCCGCCCGGCTGCACCGTGATCGTCTGCGTCTGCACATCAATAAGCGACAGGAAATTCTTCACCGTCACCGCACCACCAGCCCCCTCAACTTTTACGGTGTTCCACAGCAGTTTCTCAATTTTCACCTGCGTCTGCACCGCTTCCTTGTGCTGGGAGTCATCCAGGTCCACAGCTGTGAATTCCACAAAATTAGTTTGCCCTACTTGCAGCACGTCATCCTTCAATCGAATGCCAAGGTAGAAATCCGAGCTATCGACGATCTTGTCAACGGACGCAGAGATCGTCTGCTGATTGATGTCGGTCACAGAAGTGCTTAGCTCAATCATCCGGCGCGATGGATACTGCTCCTGCTTTGCCACTGGCACCAGCACGGTAGCCGCGCCTGCATCGTCCAACTCGGTGTTTCCACTGAGAGAATGCGAACGCTGGCGGTTGCTGACGGCTTCATATTCGCGGTAACCATCGCCCGCATATACCCAGTCACTGCGGGAATCGCCAAAGACGAAGCCCGGCCATTTATCGCTGCCGAATGCGGAATCATAGATACTGGCCGACCAGGTGACTTTCGATTTTGCCAGGGCTTTCCCCATGAGATATTGAGCCGACATCGGGAACGTGTGCGCATCAGAATCGATGCCCCCTCCGCTCTCGCCCATCGTCACAGCGAAGGCATTCGGCTTAAATTCCTGCACGAAGATGTAGTGGTCGAAACTCCGCTCACGCATGTTTTCCACTGCGGCTTCCTCTCCAGGATCGACGAAGGAGACTTCGATCCGGTAAGTTCCGAGGCCAGTGTCCCTCGTCGGCAGATCGATGTCTCCAGAGAAAGATCCGCGATCAGTAAACGTGATATCGCGGGTGAAGTGTAACCTTCCTTCGGGATCATACAGTTTCAGTTTTGCCTCACGGTTTTCTGGAAGTGTGATTTTGCTTCCCTGCACCATGCGGGTCAGACACTTCAGATGCGCCGTTTCCTCCGGCTTGTAGAGCGGACGCTCGGTGAACATGTGCGTCTCGCGATACTGGCGTTCGACGCTGCGCCACTCGATGGGCACGCCAAACTGCCACATCGACACCAGCGGCAAATCTTCACCAAACCGAATCGCCTGCGCGTCTTCATCCTTCTGGGCTACCAGCCACCGTGCGTCGCCAAATGGAACCGTCGTCATCCCAAGGGCATCCGTGATCGCTTCCCTCCCGATCACCGATGAATCCACATCATAGCGCTTCAGCACGACGCCAGGCAGGGGCTTACCCGTAGTCTGCGAGAAGGCGTAAACCAGGGCATCGTTGTTGGTGCGCTTCCAGGCCAGACCGATATCAGTGATCTGCAACAGGGACTGGGCAATCATGGTACCCTTCTCCTTTGCGTTTTCAAGTTTCACCTCGTCCTTCGTCGTCCCCTCGACCGACACAAACAGCAACGCCGCTGTTACTTCTGCGCCGAGCACTTCGTCCCAATCAATCAAAAACTTATCACTCTCGTCTACGCCGACAGCCGACGTGAAAACCTGGTCACATACCGTCTTTCCCTGCACCACCTGGAAGGGCACGTAGTCGAGCTGATCTTTGGACGTCTTCTCTGACGTCTCACCATTTTCCCGATTTGAGTTGTAGAGTTGATAGGCAGCCATTGCCTGCGCCGCATCACGGGGCTCGACCTGTTTCACACGCACGCGCACCGACGCTAGATTTGCCGCAATGATCTCAAACGTTTTATTCCCGTGGCTATACTGTGTGGCACCGAAAGCCGGAACCGACAGATGCGGCGGCATCGCCTGAACCTCGTGGGTTTTGGATTCGAGTTGCTTGAGCAATGTCCCGTCCGCAGAGGGCAGACCTTTGGCCACTGTTACGTGGTAAGTTCGTCTCTCAAAGTTTCCATTGATCCGGAAGCTGCGATCACTCAGGGCCACCGTCATCCCTTCCGGCTGCGGATCCACTGTCACCCAGCGCATCAACTTCTCAGCAGTCATGTCGCGACCGAGCTCCTTATTGAACGTGATCTCAATGGAATCTTTTGAATCATAACGCTGCACAAAATGATTCTTCGACACGAGAAATGCCGGAACATTCCCCAACAACCGACCAGGATTGGCTGCAGTGTACTGGTTGCCTTCCGTTGCGATCGGCTCCCAGACCACCGTCCAATCGTCCCCCTCTGGGAGCGGAAGCGCGGGGCTGATGACGAGGGCAGATTTGATCACCGTATTCTCCTGAATCTCCGGTCGGTTTTTGTAGAACTGCTGCTCGCGCGTTCCGATTGGCACCGATGCCTCCGGCAGTTCCTTTCCTATCGGATAGCGAACGTTCGCCAGCACGATAGCGCCATTGCTATCGACGAAGCGAACGCTCTTCCTTGCCGACCTGAGGTCTACCTCTGCATCAAAAAAATACGTTACTACCAGCTCACGCGGAAGTTCATGCCGGGAAAAGTAGCGCGGATACTGGGCTACCACGTCTGCTGGAGCGGTCTCGAAGGTTCCGATCTTCATTTCTGGAACAAGTGCTCCCTCCGCATCCTTCAGGCCAGGCACCGTTGTCACGGTAAACCGGGTAGCCATCGGTGGCAGCGCCGAAAGGGTGAACGTGCCGCTTCGCTGACTGCGCCATACAAATGTTCCATCGAGTTCTGGCGTGATGGCAATTGGTGACGGCGATCCCGACTCATTGCCGACGACTTCAGGAGTCACCATGGTGCCAGGGAAGCGGACTTCGACAGGACTCACGGCCGTGTAGTACTTTCCTCCGCCCGTATTGAGAGTCGGACTGGATTCGATCGGTTCCTGAGCAATCGCAGACGTGAACGCGATCCAACCAACTGTTGCTGACACTACAATTCGCAAAAACATTTTCATATGCGTGGAGTTATTCTAGCTGACTCAAACAATGCCCGGAAGTCGCGCAGCAAGCACACAAACGCAGTGTGGCAGCGCCTTCCTCCCTATTAATACCGCACCCTGCGCCAAAGTCTTTCAAGAAATAAACGTTCGCAACATTGATTCATGCAGCATTGACAGGTTTGTAGATCCCGCTATTTCTCGCGCTATGAAGACTGCAACGCAGCGAATGGAGCTCCGCGAGATTGAACACTCAGGCGTTGACTACAAGGCAGCGGTACAGCTGCGCGACCGCCTTTTACGCGTACCTCTGGGCCTCACGTTCGCCATTACCGACCTCGCCGCCGAGAAGGCTGATATTCACCTCGCTGGGTTCGACACCCAGGGAAACCTGATCGCCTGCCTCGTGCTGTCCAAGACACAGGCGGCAACGACGCTTCGCATGCGTCAGGTCGCGGTCGATTCGGACGCGCAACGCCGGGGATTGGGATCACAGCTGGTGGCCTATGCCGAATCCCTGGCAGCTGCGCGCGGATACAAGCTCATGACTCTCCACGCGCGCCAGGAAGTGAAAAATTTCTATATTCAACTCGGCTACACGGAAACCGGGGAGCCATTCAACGAAGTCGGCATCCCGCACATTGCGATGCAGAAAAACCTCTAGCCCCCACCAAAGCCGCTAATCGTTTAAATGGCCCTTGCCCTTGAACTCTACCACCTCGGTACCGATCCGAATCCGGGTGATGATAATGTGGCCCCTGGGCCCTTGATCCATCACCAGTTCGCCATCGTCTTCCAGTTGCGGCAACTCACCGGAGACCACTTCGAACTTCCCTGACCAACTCTGCATGAAGTCGTCGATGTCGTAGACACCTTTGACTTCTTTGAACAGAAACTTGCCGCGCTTGATAACGTGGCCGGTAAATTCTTTTTCCATATGTTGAGAGGAAGATTTAAGGATGACGGACCGTAGCCGTCAGAAAGCGAATTGCAAGTGTCACAGTGCCTGCTGACATACGACAATCGGCTTTCCCAAAAAGGCGCATTTCGCCTACCTCGGCAGAGGAACTTCGATCAATGCCGCCCTCACAGCACTGATCTCCACATCCTGCCGCTGCCGCAGAGTAAAATAGGAAACCGTCTTGTACCCAGCTTCTTCCAACTGATCCAACGCCACATCAAAGTCCCAACCCACTCGCTCGGGAGTATGCGAATCTGAGCCGAGCACGACCGGAATACCCCGCTCCGCCATCATCGCCAGCATTCGCGGCCCCGGATTGGTTTCCGGGTAGCGCTTCCGGCGGCCTGATGTGTTCAGTTCCATCGCCACTCCGGTTTTTGCTACACGATCAAGAACGCCTGCCACCGTCTCCTCCAGCACATCGAAATCCCAGGCATCCGGGTCTTCGTTTTTGACAATGTCAGGATGCGACAGTGTATCGTAGAGACCTGTCTCGGCCGAGTCGGCAATGTGCTCAAAATACTGCTTCTGGAAGGCGAGCAGATCTCCCTTCCAGAATCGGTCGGTGTACTCTGGCGAAAAGTAATGCACAGATCCCAGGCAATGGTGAAATTCGTAGCTTGAGTGAAGCTTTTCGATCCAACCCTCGGCTCCCGGGAAAAACTCACTTTCCATACCGAGCCGGATCTCCAGTTGGCCGGCGAAGGCCTCGCGGGCCCGATACACCATGGCGACGTAAGTGTCGATCTCACCCATGTCCATACGCACGCGCGGCCAGAAGTCGTCCGGCATCGGACAGTGACAGGTGAAAATGATTCCCTTGAATCCGCGCTTGATCGCCCACTCAGCATATTCCTCGGGCTCACCCCGCGCATGCTTGCACAGCGGTGTGTGCATGTGGGAATCGAAGTAAACAGGTGAGTTGAGCAAAGCGGACGTATTTGGTTCCATTCGAAAAAATAATTAGAGGCGGCTGGTTCCCGTCGACACAGTGGGACCGGAGGGCTGGCCCGCGTCGGCAGCTGGCTCGACTGCGGAGTCGTCCTTGGCCCTGACTGCAGGAATCACCACCGGATCTGGAGGCAGTGACAACCAGTATTTTGTCTTCAATAGCCCGTCGGCAAAGTAGAGCGTCAGGGTGTCTTTCCCCCCGAGATCGTATATCCACTTCTCATCATCACTGATGCCCGGCATGGGGTCGCCTAAAAATGCCTGCACCTCTGATTTGGCAGCACCGACGGGTGTCCGCGGATATAAAAGTCCGATCTCTTCCCGGCGGTCGCTGTCGTGATTTGCCTGAAATGATTGACTGGCTTCAGCCACCCGCTGCTTCACTTCCTCAGTATCGATCCCGACCATCGACTCGTAGCAGCCCATGGCGGAAAGCCCGGCAATCGTAGCCACAAGGATCCCTCGGCCCGACCGAAACATCGGCCCAGTCAACTGAGAAACCAGCCTGCCTGAATGCTGAAAAATGCTCACGCATGGACACTACGTTGCAATTCGGGAGCATCAAGTCCTTATCAATCACTGATCCCGGACGAATGAATGAGCCTCCCGGCTCATCCTGCCGGGAGACTCCTTGCTTCCTCAGATTCCACTCCAGACATCCTCAAGAGCGTGACGAAAGAAGGTATCAATGACTTCATGATCTGCAGACAGATTCGGCAAATCAGCATTCAGAATCCGCAGCGCCTGGAACTGCGCCGTGAGCCACTGATCGAGCACATGATCACGTGCACCAGCGCTGGACTCCTGAGCAGCGGCTTTAGCAGCCACCAGCGCCCGACACCGCCCTCTGAGGTCATCTTCGTTGAGCGCTTCTTCGAGCAGCCGCGCGAACGCCACTGGGGGCGGTGATTTGCGCGAGATTACCCACCGTGCCGCCAGCACCGTGCGCAGGATGTAGAGATATTTCTTGGTAGAAACAGCCTCCCCGTCTCGCGCAACTAGCCAGAGCTTCCAGGCCATGCCCAGATAGTGCGCCGCCAGCGCCCGGGGATTCAGCACATCTGGCACCAGTGCACGCCACAGAGGCATCAGATCCGGATGCTCAACGTATCGAATCGGCGAGTGCAGCCACTCTAACAGTGCTCCATTCGATCGCCCGAACAGGCCGAGTGCCTTACGCAGATCCCAGCCTGCCAGGTCAAGCGTGTCACTGGCAAAGAAGGTCACCGAATCAGGCAACTGCCGGACGCTGAGATACCACTCAGGGCGATGCACGTAGATGAAGCGCACATCGTAGTCACTGTCATCGGATGCAAATCCCCAGGCACGGCTGCCCGATTCGCAAGCGAAGAGCACGCGGAATCCGTGTTGTCGCTCAAGCGCTCTGAGTTGATCGAGGATCTCTCCCCGGTTGGTTTGTATCGTTGTCATTGTGATTGAAAAAATGGAAAGTTGTTGAGTGACTGAAGAACTGACCCGCGGAGCACCTGTTGCATTCCTCCCCTCCCCGGGTCGTGTTTCGTTTACCTTGAGACAATTTGTTGCTTCAGGATCTCATCCATGTGGGGCCCTAGCATGAGGGTGCTGGCACCCGACTGCCGCGCATTCTCCAGAAGCTGTAAATAGCGCAACTGCATGAGCTGAGGATTTGACTCGAAGAGACGCGCGCCATTCGCAAGCGTTCGCAGAGCCGCAGCCTCACCACGGGCTTTTTCAAGCCCTGCCAGTGCTTCTTTTTTCGCCAACAGCACTCCAGCGTAGGCTTTTTTGAGGTCGCCACCGAGAATCACATCGCGCACGTCGATCGACTCCACTTTCATTCCAAGAGTGCCAGCAGTGTCCACCACAAGAAGCTTCAACTGGCTGCCATAGCCGGATTTTCCTTCGAGCACGGCATCGATCGATTCGGAACCGATCACCTCGCGAAGCGCAATCTGCACTGCGGAGTAGAGGATCTGTTCCGGCATCTGGGCGACCGAAAGATACTTCAGCCCATCATCGATGCGATAGCTCGCCACAACGGAAATCTTGATTGGTGCCTTGTCAGCAGTGGTCATCTCCTGACTCTGAACCGTCAACTGACGAAGCTGCTTGTCAGTCATTCGGATCTCGTAGCCGAATCCCCACAGCGTATGACGCCCGGGTGGCAGGGCTTTCACGAACTTGCCATAGCGGAAAGCCAGCCCTTCCTGGAATGACCATACGGTACAGGTAGTGCGCAAGTTTGCCCAAATCAGACACGCGGAAATCGCGATGATCAGGAACAGGATAATGGTAGTGATCTCAGTCATAGGATAATTCTAGTAAAATGTTAGTATTGCGGTGGTGTTCGCCTTTCTTCGTTGAGTGAGACCAGCCAAGGCAACAACGGGCGCCCCGAAACATTGTCGGGACGCCCGTCTATTCGCACGATTCAGTTGGGCTTGATCAGGAACGGTTCCCAATCTTCGATCCCGTGATAGTTGCGCAGCGTCAGAGTCACGGGCACTGCGCGCGGCTCCATCGGCTGACTCTGCAACCTCAGCCCGGCTTCACCTGGCGTCCGGTTTGCCTTGCGCGTGTTCACACTCGTATCGGCCAGCACACAGTTTTCCCAGGACGTCTCGCCACCACGGGAACGCGGCAGCACGTGGTCAATGTTTCCTTCACCCGGAGCCAGGCGTCGACCAGTGTACTGACACCTGCCGTTGTCCCGCTGCCAGATATTGCGCGCATTCAGCGAAGGCCGAGTCATCGGCACTCTGCTGAACTTTGCCAGGACAATGATGGTGGGAACGCGGATGGGGCCGCTTGCCGTGCCAACCGATGCATCGTCCTCGCGCACCGGCAACTTCAGCCAGTCCGCCCACTTCACGGGCGTCATGTAGTCAGTGCCCTGAATGTCCAGACCTGTCGCAACATCCGTAGACATCTGGCAGAATGCCATTGCTGGAGTAGTCGTATTGATCGCCTGCCAGTTGCGATTCAATACCAGGACGATGTTCTTGTGTAGATCAGTCATTGGTTTGGTGGTTGAGTTAGGTTCAAGTAGATCATGATCTGGAGTGCGTCCGGCTTGACGGCGCTTTTTTGCCGGACATGCGATCGCTCGACAGAAAAAGCTCAGTCAAGCCTGAGCACTCCAGACAAGACGACAGTTCCCTCCCCAGAAGCTGTCGTTGCGGTAAGTTGTTGGATGGTGCCTTTGGCTTAGTAAAAACTCACATTACATTGATCATTGACGACGTGTCCATGGGGCTGAAAGCCCTGCAGCACAGAGCCCGGGCGTCCACGCCCGGGTTATCTAGCGATCCTTTCAGGCGGCCTGATAGGTCGCCAGCGTCTGGAGAAGACCTGTCGCTGGCACCACTTTCAGGGTGCGGACTTCGAAAATGATATTTACCCAGGCCTTGAAGGCGCTGGGCTTTGCGCTTAAGGGCTTTCAGCCCCACTTGATCCAAAATTAATCGACGTAATGTGAGTAAAAATATCCGGCTTCCGACTACCGGAGCACCGGGTGATCACGGGAGACGCACATCATCCAGGGCGATACCAGTAGCGATTGGTGCAGTCTCACAAAGCGACACCCGGCGTCCGCACCTTCCTTCGAAGGCTCGGCATCTCCAGAGGCGGAAGTATAGTTGACCGGACTCGAACCGGTAACAGCCTGTTTAAAGCAGGTGCTCTACCATTGAGCTACATTGTGTAGTTCGACCCATACGCGGAACTTCGACGGGAATTCCCTTGAAGCCGCATGGTCTTGGAAAATTGAATAATGTTGTAGTGGTGACTTTTAATCGCCATCTGTCAGGGTTCCCCAAAGCTGGCGACTAAAAGTCACCACTCCTTCGCCCATGGACGATGATCGAAACCTCTCCAATGAATTTGACCGCCAGTTCGAGTTGCGAACGGGCCTGGTCAAGCGTGACAAGTCAAAGTTCTGGGACACGAAGGAGGGCCTAAATGAATGGGAAGAGATTGCCTCGCAAAAGCGCAAGCGACCCAATGTTCTTCTCGTGGCCGCAGGATCCGCAGGCATTTTGCTTTTTGCGGCGATCGTCTGGAAAATTGCAGTGACCTCATCCCAACCCGCGCTGTCTGAAAAACAGCCAGGATCGGGTGAGCCTGTTAGAATCCAGTCGGCTGAGGAAGTCGCCCGCGCTTTTCTCGAACAAACAGATCCTCACAGCCGCCTTGACTGGGTAAGAGATCGCGAAGTCGTTGCCACCCACTTCCCGCTCTATGCAGAAGAGGCCCTTAGTCACGTGCCCGAGCATACCGAACTGCGCGGCCACCACATGGAGAATGGTCTGGCGCGCACTGCGTTTGCCGTGCGATTCGAGTCGGGAAATTTTCGTCTACTCAACGTGGTCGAGACACACGAAGGCCTTCGGGTCGACTGGGACAGCTACGCGCGCTACTGCTCATCGAGTTGGGACGATCTGCTTTCAGGGAGATCGACATCAGCAGAAGTTCGGGTGTTTGTTTCCCCGGGCGACTACCACAATGTTCCCTTCAGCGATCCGCAGAGTTGGACCTGCTTCCGATTCATGAGTCCCGACCTGCCAGAGCGAGAAGATGTCTTCGCCTATGCCAGAATCGGCACCCTGCGCGAGCAGGAGATGAAAGCCGCTATCTTGAACGCGCCCGATTTCCGCCAGCACATGACACTCGTGATCGACAGCCAGGAAGCCGCAGGAGGGAAGCGAATGTTCGAGATCACCCTAGTGCTCGCCGTCGGATGGGTGCGGGGCGATGAGGATATTGAGAGCGTGTGGGAAAAACGGTGAGCGCGGTGTTTCCGTTTCTGGAGTCCTGGAGTGCGCTGGTCTCGACAGCGCTTGTTCTCCACCTTACGCGTTCCCTCCACTAAAATGCTCCGCCAAGCCGGAGCACTCCTGATAGCAGGCCGACTCAGCCTCTTTCCTACCCAATCACGGCGGCCAGTAACACCTGCTCACCGCGCGGTTTGTCTAGCTTCATTTCAACGGGCCTGGTCTTCAAAAAAATCGCCCCCGCTTCGCGGGGAAAGAAAAAAGGGATAAAGAGCAAAACCAAATTAACGCTTTCTTCTGATCATCAAGCTGATCGCTCCGGCTACCATTATCCAGAGCGTGGAGGGCTCAGGAACAGCTGCAACGCGAAACCCGAGGAAGCCGGCCTCTTCGAAGGGGAGGCCGGCGCTGCGGTCCGACGACTGCCTGAGGGCGGAAGTAAAGAACCAGTCGCCGCGCAGCACGCGGCCCTCCGCAGCCGAATCATTCGGAGCCGCAGAGCCACTCTCGGCCCATTCGAACACGTTCCCGTTCTGCGCCATCGTTCCATACGGACTCAACCCTCCGGCGTTCATGATGTCTGCCGGACCAGTTGCAAAAGCTTGGCCGTACACTGCTGTGCCCGGTGTTGTCCCACTCGCCACTGCGGTCGGCACCGTATCGCTCCCGGTGGCGTAATCGAAATACGTGCTCGTGTTTCCATCGTAATACGCCGCCTTATACCACTCGTCCTCGCTCGGCAGAAAGTAATGCGCGTTCTTATGACGAAACAGGTTCTCTCCTCCAAGCTGCCACGCATCCCCACTGCTCCACAGCGTCAGATCCTCGTTCGTATTGTAGCCTCCTCCACCGGGCTGCGTTGCGAAATTGTAGGCGGGCTGGAATCCGTTGCTCGTGTTCAGCCAATTCACAAACCGCGCTGCTTCATTCCAGGAGATTGACGTAGCGGGCTTATCCACGCCGCGCGTATCCTGAGTCAACCCGAGACTCCCTGCGGTATTCGCTGCCGTGATCATGCCTTCAGAGATTTCATACACTCCGATCTGGTAGTTGTAGGGCACTCCACCATATCCCGTGTCGTCATCCGCGTTTCCGGCATTGCCCACATCCACAAAATCAATGGAAAACGTGCCGAAGGAAACCGTTCCTGCCGAGGCCGGTAGTGTGATGAACCCAAAAAGGGCGAGTAGATGCAATGCTTTCATGTTGGTACCAATGATGTTGTTTGTTCCGCTTGGATACGTTGACCCTTAACTTTTCCTGCCCAAAGCATCGCGATGAGTCAACTTTAATTCTCAACAAGCAGCCCGGCAAATTTGGAACCTGGAGTGCGCTGGTCTCGACAGCGCTTTTTTGCCGGACTAACAGTGCTTGAACAGAAAAAGCTCAGCAAGCCTGAGCACTCCAAATACTCCAAATCGATCTCCCCATTGCACAACTTTGCACAACTTTCCCAACTGCCAACGATCTGGAGTGCGCATCGCAAAGCGAAGTCGCCTGTGCCTTGTCTGGAGACAACACATAGCCAAACTCGACAGCGCTTTTTCCACACGAAACGCATCCACTCCACAAAAAGCTCCCTCAAGCCGAGCTCTGGTCAAGCGCACTGAAAAATTTCATTGTTCGCAACTGGGATGTTCAAAACGTTGATGGGATTCCCGCAGATTCTCAGGAACGAATCGAAGCAAGTCCGGCAGTCGCAGCGCTACTATTCATTTTAGATTTTAGCCGGTCGTTTCAACTCCCGGTTGACCGTTGATGAACGAGCCGTCGCGTAGCAACCGGTCATGTATTTCGAGTACGCCAACCAGTGAGCAGTCGCAACCCGACGCCATGAGTCGTCCCCGGTACTGGGTTCCCCCCGGCTAACATGGAATCGCCCCACCGGGTCGTGACGTTGATCGAATTTCTGCCATCTCTCTCTGTCTGGCACTTGCGGCGGGCCAGACTGAGCTGACCCGCCGCGTTGCTGTGCCGCTATACTACTGAACCACGTCAGCCACTCGGCCTGCTCCGACTGTGCGACCACCCTCGCGAATGGAGAATTCCATCCGCTGCTCGAGAGCGACGGATTTCTGTAGTGTCACGGTCATGCGGACGTTGTCCCCAGGCATGACCATGTCGACTGCCTCGGGCAATTCGATCATGCCAGGAACGTCTGTCGTTCCGAAGAAGAACTGCGGTGTGTAGTTTCGGAAGAATGGCGTGTGCCGCCCTCCCTCTTCCTTCGTCAGAACGTAGACTTCGGCATCGAAGCGCATATGCGGCGCGACCGAACCAGGTTTGATCGCATACATTCCGCGCTCGATCTCTTCCTTCCGGACACCACGCAGGAGCAATCCTACGCTGTCACCCGCACGGCCTTCGTCGAGACTGCGGTGATACATTTCAATATCGGTGACGACACACTTCCTGGTATCGCGCAGGCCAACGAGTTCGATTTCCTCCATACGCTGGAGGATTCCGCGCTCGACGCGCCCCGTCACCACAGTGCCTCGACCTTCGACCGTGCACACGCTCTCGATCGGCATGAGGAACGGCTTGTCGAGATCACGATCGGGCGTCGCAATGTAGTTGTCCACTGCATCAATCAGCTTTTCGATTGCCGATACATGCACCGGATCATTCGCCATCGCGCGCAGAGCGGATCCACGCACGAACGGAACGTCATCACCAGGATAGCCGTAGTCGTTGAGCATCTCGCGAAGCTCCATCTCCACGAGATCGAGCAACTCTGGATCGTCGACTTGATCGACCTTGTTCATGAACACGACCAGCGCCGGAACACCGACCTGGCGCGCAAGCAAGATGTGCTCACGCGTCTGCGGCATTTCGCCTTCAGCAGCACTGACCACCAGGATCGCCCCGTCCATCTGGGACGCGCCAGTGATCATGTTCTTCACGTAGTCAGC
>JAGROY010000404.1 GCA_020439995.1 Verrucomicrobiia bacterium | reverse complement strand
GACTCGGTGCCAAACACTTCTTCGAGTGACAGCCGCATCACCTCCGAATCCGGAGCCTGTCCGCACCAGTATTCGACGCCGATTACTCCCTGGCCCACCAGCATTTCAAGACCATCGATGGTTTCGCATCCGATCGCCCGGGCATCCTTGATCAGGTGCGTGTCGGCGGGATTGAAAACAACGTCCGCCACGAGAGTGGTCGGAGCCATCTCTGACAAATCGAGAGGCAACCGCGCTTCGACATCCGGATAGAGACCGATTGAGGTTGCATTGATCACGACATCCGCACCGGCAGGCACGGTATAGGTCCCGTGCAAAACAACGAGTTCCACTTCGACTGGCAGCTGTGCCTTTTGCAGCAGGTTTACCAATCCCTGCCCGCGTTCGGCAGACCGGTTCACGATGGTCAACTTTCGGATCCCCGCCAGCGCCAGCTCCACCGCGATCGCCCGGGCAGCGCCACCAGCTCCTAACATTACCACCTGCTGATCGGAAGGATCCCGGCGCTTCTTTACGCCTTCCAGGAATCCTTTGCCGTCCGTATTCTCTCCGATCAGTTGATCACCGCGGCGCACTACGCAATTCACCGCTTGAATCACGGAAGCGGATTCGCCCAGTCCATCCAGATGATCGATCACCGCCACCTTGTGTGGGATCGTGCAATTGAATCCGGCAAAGCCCATCGCACGTGCGCCCTTCACCGCGTCTGCAAGCTGCTCCGGCGCAACTTCCAGCGTGATGTATCTCCAGTCGATACCGAGCTGCCCATAGGCCGCCTCGATCATTACCTGGGTAGGGTTCTCAGCAACAGGTTGGCCGAGGCATGCCGTAATGGGTTTCAGGAAATTTTGTGCCATTCGCTTCGTCTGGGTGGTGGGTTGATTGTCGTAAAGGTACAGGACATCGGGATGTCGTTACTCATTGTCCGCGCCATTGGTCATCCGTTCAATCCTAAATCCGTGGTGCTCGTAAAAGCGGTGCCCACGGCTGTTCCATCGAAGAATCCACAAGCGCAACGGCTACCCAGCTCTCATGGCGATCTGTAGTAACGCTCTGCCAAGCCCGCGTCCCTGGTATCCGGAGTCAGCCCATTGCGCACCACTCGTCCATCTCGAGGTGGTGCTGGATGGGGACGAGGGCTTGAGCGCGAAGCGACGCTATTGTTTTTTGAAAGCTGGGGCTCGCGAAAGAGTCGCTCGCCGGGAACGACGCGGGAGGCGATGAGTGGATTGTTAGAGGGAAGTGTGGGACGTGGCGCGGGAGGGGACAAACCCTGTAAGAGCCGGAAAGGCGATGGTTTCTCCAGTGGAAGTCGTGAGAGAGAATCCGGTGCCGAGCCAGTCGAGGCGGATAACGGAGAAGGTTTCTCCGCGTGTATTCTCGTAACGCGGGGAGTCATGGATGAGCGGTCTGTTGCGGCTTTCGTGGTCGAGATCAAGATGGAGAGGAGCGGCGAGCAGATGTGAAGCACGGAAGAAGAGAGCCACAAGCCACACGAAAGAATCGTCGCGATGGCCAAAGCTACCACGGAACCGGATTCGGGTAGTGGAAGTAGTCCTTGGAGCGATGACACACAGCCACGACACTTTTCCGTTTCATGTCAGTCGCTCCTTTGCCGGCCTTCTCTCACTATTTACATTTCCGATTACTTGGTGCCTTGCCGGGATCGCGGATGTGGACTTGGATCAGCGGCCGACCGTGGGCTTTCTGGGCGGCTTCGGAAGTGGATTTTGCATAAAAAAAGCGAAAAAGATACGATTTTGGCGAGGGGTGGGAGCCTGTGGCCGCGTGTTCCTTTCAGATAACGAATCGACCAAGAACTTCAACTGGATCGAAATAACAAAATGAGAACACTTACGCCTAGTATCAAACACATCACCATGCTTGCCGCTGTAGCTGTCATCTTCGGATCATCCGGCATCATCGTCCAAGCGCAGGAAAATATTGCGAATGTTCCTATCGATTTTTCCGCGAACGGAATGACCGCGAGCGAGGCGTGTGCCTTCTTCAGGGAAAAGCTGTCGACGGAGGACAACGCGCTCAATGTGGTCGTCGCGCCTGAGGCGGAGAATGTTGTGCTCCCCGACATGAATTTGAGGCACATCACATTTGCAGGGTTTGCCGACTTCATTAACGGCATCGGAAATGAGATGGAGGTTCCGAGAGCACAAAGGTTCGGTATCAACCAGGGTGATGATGTCTGGTACTTTTGGGCTGAACCTAATAAGGACAGCGGGTCTGAACGGACCGAAACGATTGTGCGATCACTGCCGAAAGACGTGGAAGGGACTTTGGGCTTAATCGAGGCTGTAATCGATGCGAAGTCAGGGAGTTCCCTGCCCGTGCTCAAGCTGCACGAACCAACCCATACGTTGATTGCCACAGGCACCCGGGATAGCCTGTCATTGGTGTCCGACATCATCGCTAACGCAAAGGAATCGGAAGACGGCGGTGCCCTTGCAATGCTCAAGGAGGATCTCGAAAGCTCCAACCAGCAATGGGAGTCGAAGCTACGGATCGCTGAGCGGGAACGGGAAATCGAAACGAAAAGCCTGAGCGTTCAGCTGGAACAACTGCAGGAGCAATTGGCGATGTCGAACGCTGAGAGGCAAAAGCTTCAGCAAATCATCGCCACCTTGGAGGCCAAGCTTGCCGCTGCGAGTGCTGGAAGGTAGGATTCGGGCCGATGGTGAGTCGATCTATGGTAGTTCCGGTCAGTGCGGTGCTCCGCGAAGATGAGCCCGCAATATCCATTGCACGGCAAACGCAGGCGATGGCGAGGTTGTGCGATGACGCGTGGAAGGAGTTCTATGAACACTATTATGATCGACTCATGGCCTACGCCCTGAAATTGCACTCGGGTGATCGAGCGTCTGCGGAGGACTCCGTGCAGGCAGGATTTCTCCGGGTCGTCAGGAACATTCGATGCTTCGACGACGAGGCGGTTTTCTGGTCGTGGCTCACACTGCTGGTGCGGTGTGCTGCCGCTGATCAGGGTAGGAAGGTGACGGCTCGCTCGCGATTCTACGAATCACTGGCGGCAGCCGATTTGCCAGTACCTCGTCGCACCAGCCAGAACGAGGAATATGTCTTTGTCCTGCTGGAAGAAGCGATGGCTCGGCTTGACGATGCTGATCGTGATCTTCTTGAGAAAAAATACGTGGAAGGGGAATCATCAATCGCCCTGGCGGCGCATCTTGGATCGACAGCAAAAGCCGTGGAGTGCCGACTACGGCGGCTGCGGAAGAAACTCAAAACGACTATTTATGCACTCGACCGACAAACCCGTAGGTGAAACACGCCAGCGCATTTTCGAAGCAACACTGAATGCCGTGCAACAACGACGTCGACGCCGCAATCGCAACAATGTCGCACTTACCGTGCTTTTTGGTGCGAGCCTATGCGTTTTCGGTTTCTGGCAAGGTAGAACTTCAGATGTTAAGCTGGCAAAAGCGACGGCTCATCCTGTCAATGTTGCCAAACAGGAACCGACCCCAGCAGCGATCGCGCCCCTTCTGATCGAACGTCTTCCTCTGCTGCCACTTCAGACTACGGTGCGCATCAGTTCCAAATCAACTGAGCTGATCGAACGCATTGGAAACGACCCCGAACGCAGCTCTGTGATTAAGCGTATCAACGATCAGGAACTGCTCGCATCGCTGCCGATAAACCAAGCGGCTGGGCTCGTGCGGTTCCCTGATGGAAACGTGAGGCTCTTTCTCCTCAAATAAGGAACGCTGCATTATTTGTGACTCGCTTACACCTGGCCCATCGTCGCAGCCGTCGCTGTGGTCACCACTTTGACCGTCACTTTCGGCATGTTCCTCAGCCGCGGCATCACCTGCCATCCGCCGCCGACGATTCTGCGCGGTGGTGCGTAGCGTGAATGAAAGCCGTCCACCGTTCTGTTGCCTGAACATCCAGAGGTGTGGGGTTGGTTCATTTCCCTTTCAAGAGTAGCTGCTTCATTTGATTTGCAATGAACAGTTACTACCGGTAGCCTGTCCCAGAAGTATTCCGAACGGCTAAGAACATGAGAAGTGCACGTACCAAGATCCCGAAACGAGGCGCTATATTTCCCTGCTTCGCTATTGCAGCTTCGATCGCTGTGATGGGCATCAGATCGGCCGTTGGGGCAGATTTCGTAACTCACACTGATGCGTTCGACGCCGAGACGTTTGACTCAGACAACTACCGTATCGAAGTGATTAAAGGGAACCCAACGAGCACCATTGCCAATTCTAGCGACAAGCTTGAATTCTCAATGTCGGCGTCCCAGTCTGGAAATGAGCTCGGGATTTTCACGCCAGCATATACGATTGATCCAGGCGAGTTAGGAGCAGTCAAGTCTATCAAGATCAGTTTTCTTGGGAGCGTGCTGAATGGTTCATCTTCGGTACGCGCGCTCGTCGAGCAGGACGGCAAGTATGTTTGGAAAGGCGGAGGCGCTATCGATCGACGGGAGAATGTTAGAATTTCTCACACGTTCACTGAAGCAGACGGCATTGATCTATCAGAGTCAGCCGGTCCGATATCGGTAGGATTCAGACTACAGGCCTCCCGTGCCACATTCACTGTCAATTATCGCATAGACAACTTCGTCGTGGAAGCATCCTTCCCTCCGGGATCAGGAACAGACAAGCCATTCATGCTGGGCGATTTTGAGTATTCACAAACAAACGGAATTGCGAACGTAACCCTGTTTGGAGAGGCTCGCACGTTATACGTGATCAAGAGTTCCGACGATTGCGAGACTTTTGAGACCGTTCCGGTTCAGCTGTTGTCAGCCACATCCGGCACCCTATCGGGAGATACGATTATATTGTCACACGAGGGCGAAGCTTCCTTCAGTATGAATCTGGGGATCAGCGGGACGAAGTTCGTACGCGCAGAGACACCTTAGGGAGTTGGTGGATCGTCTGCACTCGATTCACCGATAATGGCGCCGTCCTCAGTTCACACGAGTGCGCAGATAAGTGTGGTTTTCATCGTATTGACGGCACCTCTAGTTTGGCTGCGTGGGATTGTAGCGTTTGAGCCAGAAACATAGTGCCTGAACATCCAACTGCGGAGACCTTTTGGAAGTCCTGTCCCACGCTTACCATTTCCCTACAATGCCTACCGGCGCACATTTCAGGGTTGGTAGCGTTGCCAAGAAAGTGCTAGACCCATCGGAGAGATGTCATTGGAAATAGCTGTTCAGAGAATCGCCGAGGAAGCCAGAGCCCAGACTGGATTCCTCGATCTGGGGAATCTTGGCTTGGACGAGATCCCTGACCAACTGTTTGCTCTCACCCACCTCACTACCGTTATCCTCAATCGCTCCACCGAGGACTTCATCCTCCGGTGGGGTCTAGAAGAAGGCGCGCTGAGTGATTCCCAGTACGAGGTTTCGCGGCCAAATCGATTTCGTGCGGATGATCAACGCCTGAGTTCCTTCGTAAACCTCGAAACGCTTGTGTGCGCTGGCACTCAGTTTTGCGACCTGTCACCGCTGGCCAATCTGAAGGCGCTGAATTCGCTTGACTGCTCTAGAACGGAAGTCAGCGACCTGTCGCC